>CAZKVA010000020.1:0-16302 GCA_964556035.1 uncultured Actinomycetota bacterium | reverse complement strand
AAATCACCGGGAAATATCTTATTGTTTCCAGGAGAAGCAGATCTTCCAAAGCAAAGTGTAGTCAATATTTCTCAGGTCTATACTATTGATAAAAAGGACATTAGTGAAAAGATAGGTACCTTAAGTCCCCAAAGGGTATTGGAAATATTGGAAGGTATGGACGTGATCCTGAAACCAAGAGATATCCAGTATGTTTAAGTAATGATATAATGAAAAATTAAGATGAGACTAAAAAAAGATTGAAGAGAGAAATAGTAGAGCTTATTGTATCAGGTAAGGATTTGATGAGGGCAATAAAGTATAAAAAAAGAGAAGAAAGTATTATTGATGATATAGTGTCCCTATTAAGGAAGGATATTGGGCCCGACCGGATACTTCTTTTTGGTTCCAGAGCTGAGGGGAAACATAAACCAGGTTCGGATTTTGATATTGCACTGGACGGTAAAAAAATCAGTGTGAGGAAAATGAGAGAGTTAAGGGAAAAACTGGAAAAAGTTTCGGGCCTGCATAAAGTGGACATAATATTTTTGGAATCTGTTGATAAAGAATTTAAAGACATAGTTTTAAGAAGAGGAAAAATACTATATGAAAGATGTGCTTGAGTATTCCTTAAAAAAATTAATAGATGCCCATAAAAGACTGGAAGAAGGCATAGGGCAGGCAAAAGATGAATTAGACAAAGACGGTGTTATCCAGAGATTTGAATTTACTTTTGAACTTTTATGGAAAGCTTTAAAGATCTATCTTGAACATCAGGGCATAATAGTAAAAACTCCGCGGGATAGTTTTGTAGAGGCTTTCAAGATAGGTCTATTTAATGATGAAAAGATATTTCTTGATATGATGGAAGATAGAAACAGTACTTCTCATATTTATGATAAAGAGACTTCAAAAAAGATTTTTAATCGCATAAAGAATAACTACGCATCTGAGATTACTAAGTTAATCGAACAGTTAAAACTCACAATAGAGAAGCTTAAGTCATAGGATGGCACACAGACAGAGTAATATAATACTACGTATTATCTGTATTATATATAGCAAATAGCACCATTTTCAAGGGGTCAAATAAAAAGCGAACTATATAGCAAAATCTTTCTCTGACTTTAGGCTTGTAATTAGAAATAACAATATATAAATCTACAGGAATACTCCAAAAAATATACATAATCATTTGATAGAATCAGGCTACCATTTTTAAAAATGCTAAAAATTGTAACAATTATTAAAGGAGGTAAACATGAAAAGATTAAAGAAAATGGTACTGATAGGCACCAGGTAATCGGCCTAGTTGGGTCTACCGGCCTATATCAAGACCTGAATTTTCCTCCCCCTGTCTTTCCCTAAAATCTTTAAACTGCTGGCCGTCATTTTCATTATCCTCTCTATCCCTGAAGTCCCTGAACTTTTCTCCATCCCCGGTAGGAAAGTCCATACTTCTCGGACCTCCTATTGGAAACTGCCGGCCCGTTATAGCACTTATTATATTTGGTGTAAAACTTAAAACTCCTGTTATTACTACCAGTACAGTCAATATTATGGCCAAAACTTTTGCCCATTTGAACTTTTTTTTGCCAAATACTATCCAGATAGCTATTGCTACCAGAAGTAGTCCTATAGCTATGTAGGGTACATACTGGACATAACTTAAAAACCTGAATATTGCAATAAAGCCTTCTGGTCTTGCTACTTGTTCCATTTATCCTCCTAGAATTTATAGAATCATAATGGACCTATTATACAAATAAAAAATGAAGTAATTATGGAGATAAAAATGTTTTTACCGTTATTCTTATCCCTTTATGATGGGAAGCTTTATTTGAAATGTCACTTCTTTTTTGTCTTCGTTATAACTTGCTTCTAACTTGCCATTGTGATTCTCTACTATTTTTTTCACAATGGAAAGCCCCAGACCAAAACTCTTCTTATCGCTGCTACTGCCTTTATAAAACCTTTCAAAGATACGAGGTATATCCTTTTTTGTAACAGCAGTGGTTGTATTTGAAATTTCCAGCAGTATATTATTATTTTTTCTTTCATCTTTTATACCAATCTTTAATCGCCCACCAGGATCGCTGTATTTGATTGCATTATCCAGGAGATTAAAAAACAGCTGCTCCATCTGTATTTTGCTGCCTGAATTTTTTGATTCACCATGAATATTTTTAATAATTTTTAACTTTTTTGCATCTATCTGGTTTTCGTATAGTTTTAATATCTTATTCAATATCCTTTTAATATCAAGGTTCTCATTTTTAATCTCTGACCTATTATCCTCCAGATCCGACAAGACAAGAAGCTCCTCGGTTATCTTTGATAATCTCATAATCTCACTATCTACAAGGTCAATAGTCTCACTATACTGTTTGCCGGTAACAGATTTTTTTTGCTTAAGCACATCTATCTTTGTCTTCATGACTGTAAGGGGTGTATTAAGCTCATGGGATGCATTTTGGATGAATTGTTTCTGACTTTTAAAAGCTGATTCTATTTTATCCAGCATCTTGTCAAAGGTCTTTGCCATATTTGAAATAGGATCTCTGCCTTTAAGGTTTAGTCTTAAGTGAAGACCTTTCTCATCGATATCCCTGACATTTCTGGTAATAAAATCCACCTGATTTAATGTCCTCCGCAGCAGCAGGAATCCTCCCAATACGGATATAAGGATAATAGCAATAACTACACCTGTTATATAATAAAATACCCTCATAAACAGTTTTGGCGGCAGAATGGTAAGGGACGGAGGTCTGGGAAAACCCCTTTCCCGGTCTGATTTTCTTAAACTTTCAATAAATGAGCGGTCAAGTTCAGAATTTTCTACCAGATGATTAAAATATCTTTCCCCACTCAAGTTAAACTGAAAGACCATATAGATAAGAAATCCATATAATATAACAGCTATAAGTATTATGGCACCAAACCATAAAAATATTTTTGTTTTAAGCGTCAGTCTCCTCATCTTGAATCCTGTATCCTGAACCATAAATGGTCTTTATTATATTACCTGACTTACCCAGTTTTTTTCGCAGGTTCTTTATATGAGTATCCACAACATTAGTAAAAATATCAACATTTCTGTCCCATGCATGCTCCAGAAGCTGATTTCTGCCAACAAGCTGACCCCTGTTGCGCAGAAGATATTCGAGTATCATGTATTCCTTTTTAGTAAGCAGTGTTTCACTGCCGTTTACTTCCACTTTTTCCTTTTCTATATCCAAACTAATATCTGATACCTTAAGAATATTGCTCTTATACTTTGATGTCCTCCTGAGAAGTGCCCTTATCCTGGCTAGAAGTTCCGAGAACTCAAACGGCTTGGTAAGGTAATCATCGGCACCGCAGTCAAGGCCGTTAATAATATTATCCAGCTGTTTTTTTGCTGTTAGCATGAGGATGAAACTCTTATTTCCATCATTTCTAAATTTCCTGCACAGGTCTTCACCATCCATATCTGGAAGCATAAGGTCAAGGATGATGATGTCATAATCATATCCTCCGGCAAGACAATAACCATCCTTACCGTTATAGGCAACATCAACACTGAACCTGTGCTGCTCCAATCCTTCTTTCAGGTTATCGGCAACCTGCTTTTCGTCTTCTATTATTAGTAATTTCATATATAATAATCCCTTCTTACTATTCTACAGATATTGGAATATTTAATAAAACTTTTTAATCTTAATCAATAAACTTTTATTCATATCGTAATGCATCTATAGGGTTCAGTCTGGCTGCCCGCATGGCAGGAAATATACCGAATATCAGCCCTATTGCAGTTGATACGGAAATAGACAGAATAATGGGCAATATAGTAATTATTGAAGTCATCATATCCCTTAAGACCCAGGTCAAAAAGTACGCAAGTCCCAGTCCGATAATACCTCCCAAAAGGCTAAGTACTGTTCCCTCTGTTAAAAACTGAATCATGATGTCTCTGTTTTTAGCCCCTACTGCTTTCCTGATGCCTATTTCCTTGGTCCTTTCTGTGACCGACACAAACATAATATTCATAATACCTATGCCACCTACAATAAGGGATATGGCTGCAATACCTCCCAGAGTGACTGTAAGGATTGAGGATATCTCACTTGCCATTTCCAATATCTGGGTATTGGTATTTACGCTAAAATCATTTCCCTCACCAGGAAGGATGCTGTGCTGGATCCTGAGTATCTCCTCTGCCTCTTCAACTGCATCATCCACAAGATCTTCACTTACTACTTTTGCTGATATACTGCTTATGGTATCAGCACCATATATCCTATGCTGGACTGTGGTAATAGGAATATATACAGCATTGTCAGGATCTGCACCCATAGAAGCTCCTACTGACTTTACTGTACCTACAACTATAAAACTTTTTCCCTCTATTTTTATTGTCTCCCCTATTGGGTTCATCTTGCCGAAATAATCTTCTACCACAGTATCCCCGAGTACCACGACATTTGACATATTTTCCACATCGCCTTCAGTAAAGAAGGTTCCCTGATTAATTTCATATCCCGTTACCGCAAGATATTCCTCGGTAGTCCCCACAATTCCTGTGGTACCGCTCCAGCTTAAGTATGATATGGTGGAGTTCATACTGGAATAGGTGGGAGCGACTTCTTCTAAGAGACTTGCTTCTGCCTGCAGTGCATATGCATCTTCCAGGTACAGGTCTCCTTCAACCACGTCTTCTTCAGTTTCCTGAGCAAATTTCTGCCTCATGCCCTGCTGACCTCCGGCACTGCTTCCTGGGGAAATGGTTATTACATTGGCACCTACACTCTGAATATTTTCTATTATGGATGCTTCAGTACCGGCTCCTATTCCCATTACTACTACAACAGCACCTACTCCAATTATTATTCCCAGCATGGTAAGAAAGGTCCTTAATCTGTTTGAACCCACGGATTTTAGGGCGATTTTTATATTTTCAAGAATTCTACTCATTTGAATTATTCTCCTCCAGGTCATTTATTTTTTCTTCCAGTTTTGGCATACTTTTTAGCTTCTCCCTGGCATCAATAGGACTTTCGATCCTTTCCTCATCAATTATCATCCCGTCTTTTAGATAAATAATCTTCTGGGCATGTTTTGCCAGTTCAAGCTCATGGGTGACAAAAAGAATGGTCTTTCCCTGCCGATTAAGATCCTGGAAAATGGCAATAATCTCTTCACCGGTTCTTGAATCGAGGTTACCGGTAGGTTCATCAGCAAGGATTACGGCAGGATCGTTTATGAGTGCCCGTCCTATGGCAACCCTCTGTCTCTGGCCTCCTGAGAGTTCATTGGGTCTATGTCTGGCCCACTCGGTTAATCCTACTGACTCTATTACCTTATCTATCTGTCTCCTTCTTGATCTTTTCGGGTTACCTTTTGAATAGATCAAGGGCAGCTCAATATTTCCTATAATGTTGGACCTTGATAATAGGTTAAATGTCTGGAATACAAATCCTATCTTTTTATTTCGTATCTCTGCCAGTCTATTGTCATTTAACTTACTTATGTCGACATCTTCAAGTAAATATGTACCCGAGGTAGGTATATCAAGCGCCCCAATAATATTCATAAGTGTTGATTTTCCTGAACCAGATGGTCCCATGATAGCTACAAATTCACCTTTTTTTAAGGTCAGGTCAGCACCTTTTAAGGCGTTTACCCTTATATCACCTATCTTATATACCTTAGTTAAGTCTTTAATATCTATAACTGTTTTTTCCATATCTTTTCCTATCACTTTATTATTTTATATATGTCAATCTATCCTTGATGTTACAATTACATCTCCCTCTTTAAGCCCGGAAGCAACTTCTATATACGTATAATCATTAATACCGGTAGTTATCTCTGTCTTTTTTACTGCCTGGCTGATATTCTCAGGATCCGCTTGTTCTGATATCAGGAGGTCCACATAGCTTATCCCTCCTTCTTTATATACAGACTGAATTGGAACATAGAGCACGCCTTCTGCTTTTTTGGTTACCATTGATGCACTTGCTGAAAGACCGTAATATAGTACAATATCTTCGGCTTCTTCAAACTCTATCAGTACCTCAAAGGAAATGATTCCTCCATCATCGGTGGAAATGGGGATTATTTCAGCCACCTTTCCGTTTAATTCCAGATCCGAATATGCATCCAGTATGACTGTAGCTTCATTACCTTCTACTATTTTAGTTATATCATTTTCACTTATGGTAACTTTCACAATGAACTTATTACTGAATACTGAGATATTGCCGGATCCTCCAGCCTCTTCCCCGACCCTGAAGTCTGTATCAAGCACAATCCCGTCATAAGGTGCAAAAAGTATATAATCATCCAGATTCTCTTCTGCGGATTCGAGCTCTATCTTTGCTGCATCCACCTTTAATTGTGCCTGCTTTATGCTCTCGGCAGTTGACGCAATCTGAGCCTCAGCCTGCTGCATACTGGAAAGATTATTCCAGTAAGTGGTTGACTGGCTTATCAATGATTGCTCGTAAGATGATTCTGCCTGGTTCTGGGATGATTTGGCGGAGTTTTCGGTTGATTCAACCTGTATTTCTACTGATTCTTCCTCCTGTTCGGTTTTTGCATTTTCAAGAGCAAGTTCCGCACTTTCGATGGATAGCTGCGCGCTCCTGTTTGCTGTTTCCAGGGATACCAGTGCACTCTTGGTAGATTCTTCTGCTTTCTCAGTATTCAGATCTGCAAGCTGAATAGCGATATGATTGGAATCAAGAGCCTTTTGGTAGTTTATCTGTGCAGTCTTAAGACTGCTTTCTGCATTTTCTATATCCATTGCTATCTGCTCCAGCTGATCCATGGCATCTGAATTGTCTAATTCTACCAGTATATCTCCCTGCTTGAAGGAGTTTCCCTTCTCCAGTGCTGAAATTATTTTACCTGAGACCTGAAGTGAATACTGGTTCTGGATTTCTGATTCTACAGAACCTACGGCTTCGGTTGTCTGCAGTAAGTCGCCTATCTCCAGCCTGAATATTTCTATCCCTTCTTCTGTCTCCAAGTCTCCCATGCGCCCTGGCAACATTCCAGTGCATGAAGTCATAATGATTGAGGAGACCAAAGCTATTACTAGTAAAATAGCTGTGATTGAAATTTTTTTTATTTTCTTTCTCATCTTTTATCCTTTTGTAATTTTTTTGTTTATTTTACAAAAAGATTATGTAGAAATTATGGAGACATAAAAAAATTTATATTTAGTGAATATTATAATTTTATGCTCTGCAGTTATTAATAAATATGAAATTTCTATTCTCTAACAGGATATTTTTTTAATCCCCCCTTTTTTGCTATAATACCCTTACTTTTTTTACTTTAGTAAATCAAAGGTTTTTATGGCTAGATTCATTATAAATGGTGGAAAGACACTTTCCGGCAAGGTCACAATAGACGGGGCAAAAAACTCAGCACTGAAGCTCCTTGCTGCGTCAATACTTGCTGATACTAAAACTACCCTTACCAATGTCCCCATAATCGAAGATGTAAGGACCATGGTGGAAGTGCTAAAAGTACTTGGAGCCAGGGTCAGGGTTAACCGGACCAAAAAAACACTTGAAATAGATCCTTCCAGGATTAAATGCCTTGAGGCACCATATGAGCTGGTAAGGAAGATGAGGGCCTCTATCCTTGTAGCAGGGCCGCTTCTGGCCAAATTCGGCCAGGTAAAAATAGCTATCCCGGGAGGATGCAATATCGGATCGCGCCAGATAGACCTACACCTTAAAGGTTTTGAAAAGATGGGTGCCAGATACTCAGTGGAGCATGGGTATATAAATTGCAAGGTAAATGGAAAAATCGGGAGAGGCAAACTCATGGGAACCGTAGTGGACCTTGATTTTCCATCCAGGGGAGCCACAGAAAACATTATAATGGCAGCGGTCCTTGCAAAGGGAAGGACCATTATAAATAATGCCGCTCTTGAACCGGAGATAGGGGACCTTGCTAACTTTTTGAACAAGATGGGGGCAGAGATAACAGGAATAGGTACCGATACTATAACCATCGAGGGGGTACAGGCTCTTTTGGGCACTGAATATGAAGTAATGCCTGACAGTATAGAAGCAGGAACATATGTGACAGCTGCCGGTCTCGTCGGTCAGGATGTAATAATAGAAAATGCCCGGCAAGCTGATCTTGAGCTCTTTTTCATAAAATTAAAAGAGATCGGTGTAGATATAGAAGTAATGGATGACAATACTGTAAAGGTCAGTTCATCACCTAAGGAATATAAAGCAACCAATATCAGCACCCTTCCTTATCCTGGATTCCAGACAGACCTGCAGCCTATAATCACTGTACTTCTTGCAGTCTCAGAAGGAACATCCATAGTCACCGAAAATGTATTTGAAAACAGGTTTATGTATGCAGATGAGCTTAACAGGATGGGGGCAAATATAAAGATAGACGGGCACCATGCGGTCATAAAAGGAGTAGAGAGACTGTCAGGTGCGCCTGTAACCGCTTTTGACCTCCGGGCAGGGGCAGCAGTTGTCCTTGCGGGACTTGCGGCGGAGGGAACTACTGAAGTAAGCGATATATTCCATATCCAGAGGGGTTATTCTGATTTCCTGAAGAAGCTAAGGGGGCTCGGGGCTGATATCAAAGCAGCGAATTAACAGCCTTTTATTACTGAAATGCCTTATTTTTCTAAATCGAGATATTTGTTATAATATTCCTTACTTTTTAAGTATATTAATACCTCCTAAACTTAAAGAGTAAAAATAACTCTTATTGTCAGGGATTTAAATATTTATATGGATAAAAAAACGAATAGCGGGACCACTAAAGGAAAGAAGCCTGCTAAAGTTAAAAAATGTAGATTTAAAATGCTTCCCCGCTACGGGCGGGTCCTAATAATAATATTTTCTGCAATAATATTTGTCGCTGCTGTTGCAGCAGCAGTATTCTTTATATATATAAATTCGATCAATAATACCATAAACTCCCTAAGTTCCGCTGAAGTTGAAAACATACTAACTCCCATAGAATCTCCGGAAGAGCCGGTCACTATTCTTATACTTGGTAGAGATAGCCGTGATACTGAAGATGAAATGGGAAGGGCCGATACCATAATGCTCCTTTACCTCGATCCAAAAGATTCGACAGGGAGCCTTCTTTCAATACCGAGGGATACACTTGTGGATATACCCGGACATGGGCAGGATAAGATAAATGCTGCTTATGCCTATGGCGGGGAAGAGCTAATGATAAAGACGATACAGGATTTTATCGGGGCTGAGATCAACCATTATGTGACTCTTGATTTCCAGGGTTTTATAGATCTTATAGATGCTATGGGCGGAGTAGATATAACTATAGACCGTCCACTTGTGGACGAGAAGAGCGGGGCCAATCTTTCACCTGGCGACCATCATCTGACTGGTGAGCAGGCACTGGCATATACAAGGAGCAGGTCCACCGAACTCGGTGATATAGGCAGAATACAGCGCCAGCAGAACCTGTTTAAAGAGCTTATAGCCCAGAAGCTTAATGTGCAGTACCTTTCCAATGTACCGCATTATTTCAATATACTGATAGAGAACACAAGAACGGACCTTGAGGTGCTTACCATACTCAGGTACTCAAAGGCTGCTCTTTCCTTTGATCCGGAAAGCTTCGGGACCAGCATAATACCTACACATTCGGACTGGATAGAGGATAATACCATAAGCGTGCAGATACCTGACCAGGAAGAGGCAGTGGCCATGTGGCAGAGGATAATAGCAGGAGAGGCTGCCAGCAGATATAATGCTGAATACTCGGAGATCGATACGATAGCCGATTCGATGACGGAGGATTCGGTATACACATACAGGATAAAGGTTAAAAACACAGGTACCCTTGTATGGAACAGAAATGGCGACAATCCCATATATCTTGGCTATCATTGGATAGACTTTAATACAAAGGAGACGGTGGTATTTGATGGTGAGAGGAGCATAATCTCAGATGACGGGGTCGATGTCGGCCAGGAAGCGGAATTCGATCTTAAGATAGTGGCTCCTTCAGAGCCCGGGGACTATGTACTGCAGCTTGACCTTGTCCATGAGGAAGTGACCTGGTTCTCATACCAGGGCGTGCCGACCCTGGAAAAATTCGTATCTGTCGGAGTGAGCTATTCGGCGCAGTATGATGAGGGTGGAAATACTCCCAATTATCTTGACCCGGGAGAGGAATATGAGTTAGAGGTAGTGGTAAAGAATACCGGCATGAGTCACTGGGAAAGCGAAGGAAGCTGGAGGATGGATCTTGGGACCCACTGGATAAACAGGGACACAGGTGAGATGGTCCTATGGGATGGCAACCGCGGGCTCCTTGATGAGGATATTGAACTCGAGCAGGAGGCAATTGTAAAGATCATAATTAAAGCTCCTGAGGAACCCGGCAGGTATATACTTCAATATGATATGGTCCACGAAGGAGTTACATGGTTTTCAGAGCAGGGTGTGATACCGCTTGAGATAAATATTGATGTGGGTCGAACGCTTGATATGTCCATAGTGAAGGTCACTTCTGTCCAGATATTTAATGGAAACGGAATACCAGGAGTAGCCACTGAAGTAAAAGATGCACTTTTAG
Source organism: uncultured Actinomycetota bacterium (assembly GCA_964556035.1). Classification (GTDB taxonomy): domain Bacteria; phylum Actinomycetota; class Humimicrobiia; order Humimicrobiales; family Humimicrobiaceae; genus M55B120. The sequence continues at coordinate 5,733 of CAZKVA010000020.1, read as the reverse complement.
GATTAGGGTTTAAAATACATTCACTGGCCAATGCCAAAGAGTATGATTTTGAGAATTGTGTGATAATATATGAGCCGGACCAGAAAGAAGCAGCAGGGCAGCTAAAATTAGTCTTTGAAAATGCGCAGGTCTTTGAATATAATAGCGAGTGGACCTACTATAAGAGTAGGGCCGATCTGGTACTTATCCTGGGCGAGGACTATAATGAGTTTTTACAGTAAGATAAATATAAATCTATAATTAATCAATATCGTCTGTGTTATAATATCCAAATGAAAAAAAGACCATTACTTAGAACATCACTGCAGGTATTTTTTGATATCCTGCTTATTTTTTCCTCCTTTATTATCTCATTTTTTTTAAGGGGCCAGATACAGCTTATCGGGAATGAGGACCTTTTCTCACAGTACTCCAGCTATATTATCTGGTATGCACTGCTCGTAGTGATATCTAAGATCCTCATGTTCTGGCTGTTCGGACTTTATAGAAGAGTGTGGAAGTATGCATCGCTTAAGGATATGACAGCGATCATCGAGGCGCTGCTATTGTCTTCGGCAATACTAATAGGAGTTTTTTATCTACTGAGCTATCCAATAAATATCTCCGGACTTAATATCAGCTTCACTTTGCAGTATTTTCCCCGTAGTGTATTCATTATAGATTTTCTCCTTTCCTTTATACTTATAACGGTCTCAAGGTTTTCTGTCAGGTTCTTTAATGAACTCAAGTTCGGAAATCCCATAACAAGGAAGAAAAGGGTATTGATCGTAGGTGCCGGAGATGCCGGCGAGATGATGGCAAGAGAGATGATGAGGCAGAAGGATAGCGAGTATCATCCTGCGGGATTTCTTGATGATGATCTTTTCAAGATCAAAAAAAGGATCCATGGGATAAAAGTACTGGGTCCTATCTCAGCCATGGAAGACTCCATTAAGAAGCTTAATATTGATGAGGTGCTTATTGCAATGCCTACAGCTTCCGGAAAACTCAGGAAGGAAGTGGCACTCAGGGCAAAGGAGGCGGGAGTAAATGCCAAGACTCTTCCCAGCCTTTATGATGTGATCGACGGCAGGGCCCATCTTTACCAGGTAAGGGAGATCGAAGTAGAAGATATCCTTGGGAGGGAACCCGTAAAGATAAAGGCTGATGAAGCTATTTCTGAATTTAAAGATAAGACCGTTCTGGTCACAGGGGCCGGCGGTTCCATAGGCTCGGAGATATGCAGGCAGCTTCTTAGGTTTAATCCTTCTAAGATTATCATGGTGGACCATTCTGAGAATAATCTTTTCTATATTGAAAACGAGCTTAATAATAAATACAGCTTCAGTTCAGGGATACCGATCGTTGCAAATATCAAGGATAAACAGGTGATGAAGTCTGTCTTTAAGAGATTTAAGCCAGAAATTGTGTTCCATGCGGCGGCATATAAGCATGTCCCGCTCATGCAGTTAAATCCTGAGGCAGCTATACAGAATAATTTCATGGGAACAAAGGCTATTGCTAAGATCTCAATGGAGTTTGGTGTTAAGCGTTTTGTGATGCTTTCCAGCGATAAGGCAGTAAAGCCAAGGAATATTATGGGTGTATCCAAACTGCTGGCTGAGAATTATCTTCAAGCGGTTAATGGCAATAAAAAGACAAAATTCATGATAGTAAGATTCGGAAATGTACTTGAGAGTAATGGAAGTGTCATAGATATTTTTAAGAACCAGATACGTGCAGGCGGACCTGTAAGTGTGACACATCCTGATATGTCCAGGTATATCATGACCATTGCAGAAGCTGCCCAGCTGGCGATGCAGGCATTGCTTATGGGAGATGGAGGAGAGATATTTGTCCTCAATATGGGTGAACCGATAAATATACTGGAACTTGCAAGGAATATGATAAGGCTTTATGGGATGAGGCCGGAAGAAGATATAGATATCATCTATACAGGGCCAAGGGAAGGCGAGAAGCTTAGTGAAGAGCTTGCAAGTGATGAGGAGGAAATGATAGCAAGCGATTTTGAATATATTTATAAGATAAATAATAAAATAGATCAGAAGGATATGATAAATATTCTGTTTAATATAGAAAAAGAGATGCTCACCTATGATTATGAAAATCTTTTTAAGGACCTTAGAAAACTTGTGCCGGGATTTGATGATAAGGAAATGTGGTTCAAGTCATGATAAGGGTCATAATCAAGAGATGGTTTGATATTATATCCTCGGCACTTGTCATAATGATCCTTACACCCCTATGGATCATTGTTCCCATTATAATAAAGATCGATTCTCCCGGCAGGGCCATCTTCAAGCAGGAGAGGGTCGGCAGGGACAGTAAGCTTTTTACAATGTATAAATTCAGGTCGATGAAGGAAGGCGTTCCTGATATGCCGGCAGAGGAAGTGGAGGACCACAGCAAGATGTATACCCGGTTTGGGGCATTCTTAAGGAGGTTCAGCATAGACGAGCTTCCGCAGCTTTTTAATGTCTTTAAGGGCGATATGAGCGTAGTGGGTCCGAGGCCGTCCCATCTGGGCCAGCACGGGCAGATAAAGATAAGAAAAGAGACGGGATCAGATGTCATGCGTCCGGGGCTCACGAGCCTTTCCATAGTCAGGGGAAGAGACGATCTTTCCATTGAAGAGAAGGCTGAATATGACCACCGGTATGTCTTTGACTCCTCACTATTTATCGATATCCCAATACTGCTGGCGACTGTAAAGATAGTGCTTACCGGCAAGGGTTCGAATTAGTAGAGGGGAGCCGAATCAAAAGCAATATAATGAAAATCACTATGTTGAAAATTTAACAATTATTAAATATAATGTATATGCTAATTGTATAGTTTTACCAAAAAAGAAGCTAATTAAAAAAATGAGAAATATGACGTCAAAAAAAGAAATATTTATAATTGTTACGTGTAATATTACTAAAGATGATGGTACTTATGTTGCTATTTGCCAAGAACTTGATGTTGCAAGTCAGGGCAAATCTGTTGAAGAAGCAAATAATAATGTAAAAGATGCTATATCATTATATCTGAATACAATTGAAGAATTGGGTACGAGGAAAGAAATATTTAAAGAAAGAAAAATAAAAATATATAATGCTATACCTGAAATTAAAAGGGAAAGGATTCCTATACCTAAAGATTTAAACCATGATTCGTTTACAACCATAAATCCTATACCGCTTTTTTGCTGATGTCTGACTATCCCAGCGTCACTGGCAAAAGATTAATAAAAGCCCTCTTGAGTAATAAATATATTGAAGTAAAACGCATGAAAGGTAAAAGAGGAAAAGCTTCACACACTATGATAAGACATCCAGAAGATAAAACAAGAGCTACAGTTGTTATTGATACTAAAGATGATTTAAAAAAGGGTACCCTGAGAAGTATTAGAAGACAGCTTAAACTTTCAAGAGAAGAATTCATCAAAATACTACAAGACTGTTGAAATTAAGATATCCCAAACTTAAAAAGGATACGGGTCTTTATCATTTTCTATCGTTCACTCGATCTTGTATATATAGCCGCCAGTGGTCCTGTATCTGGAAAGAAGCTCGGGAACCGGAAAGCAGAAGCGGTATCATCTTCTGAGAGGGTTATCAGGTAATCATGAGTGTCTTCCTGAGCTTCACTAATAATAATGTCTAAGAATGTTTAACTACTTTTTCTTCAATGGGGTGAACCCAAACATTAATTGAAAAATCTTTAAAATTTATTTATAGAGTAGTTATTCAATATAAAAAACTTGTTAATACATTTTGGAGTTTTTATCTTAAATGTTAATTTTTTTAAGTCCTCGCTATTTATCGATATTCCAATACTACTTGCGACAGTAAAGATAGTGTTTGCCGGCAAGGGCTCGAATTAGTAAAAGGGAACCAAATTTGATGATTCAAACTGCTACTATTTAACACAGGACCTCCTTCAGGATATTTTTACCCCCCAAGTTACCCCCCCCAAGTTACCCCCCAAGTTACTGCAGATGTCGGTAAAAATGTCGGTAAAAATGTCGGTAAAAAATATAGGCAGAAAATGATTCTTAATATGATTGAAAGTAAAGTTAAATTCACATATGTTTCTCTGGCAGAAAAATTCGGTGTTAGTGAAAAAACAGTTGAAAGAGATATACAGGAATTAAAAGAAAAAAAGGAAATAAGGTTTGTTGGTAATAAGAGAAAAGGTTATTGGGAGATTTATTAATATCCAGAAAGGTTGAATTCGTAAAAAAAGGAAATAATAAATAGAGATTTTAGAGATGCTTTAGAGGACGATGCTAATTTTACCGCAAGCCTAAAATTAAAAATATCATTCATTCAATTTGTATATATAGCCGCCTGTGGTCCTGTATCTGGAAAGAAGCTCGAACCGGAAAGCAGAAGCTGTATCATCTTCTGAGAGGGTTATCAGGTAATTATATGTATCTTTATGTACATCATTTATGCTCTCTATCTCTGCGTTTATCTCATCATAAGTCTTACCGCTTATATTTATAAACTTTATATCCCTGGGATAAAGGTTATATGCCATCTCTGACATTATATATACGGGCTCGCCCCTCACATATACTATGATGTCCTTACCTTCAGGGACGGCGCCGTCAACCCACATTATGAACTTTTCAAAGTCATAGAACCCGAAGTAAGTCTCGTCCAGGCTGCCGGCCGCTATATGTTTTTTATAGGAATCCCAGTAGCTTTTTACTGTGATTACCTCTTTGAATATAAAACTTACCGAAAATAGAAGAAGTATGCTTATAATAAAAATAAATACGGCTTTTTTGATCACCTGGCTTATTTTTCTACCCTGATTTGAATAATAGGATCTAAACAAAAAATAAAAGATAGCGGAAAGAGTTAAAAACAGGATAAGGAGAATGTAGGTGGGAATCAGGAAAGGATCGATGGTCCGGGTTGCCCCATCTGAAAGATCCTGGATTTTCCTGCTTATATAAATATCAGCAGGATATGCGATTCTATCTTTTAATAATATTTGCCCGACTTTAATGTCCACTCCTTCTATCCGGGGGATCTCAAGTACCAGGTTTTGGATACTCCCGGTTTCCGTCCAGTATTTATTCTCACCCACAGGCACATAATAATTATGGCTCATACCATCAATATATATTTTAAACTTTTGCTGGTCCGTACTGGCAGTTTCATTATCTACCGGATTCCATTTTATTGCTGCAGTACCTGCAGGATAATCTACCGAAGAAGTGTTTCTGGCAGATATTTCCACCATAAGATAATGAGACATTGAAGGGGCCAGGTCCAGCGCCTCACCGATGGAGATAAGATTACTGTCTGATGGTATTAGATCATCCCGGGCAGCTATCTTGCTTATGCTAAAAAGGGGAGTACTGAAAAAAATAAATAGAGTAACAAAAACAATCCCGATTATCATAAATACTATTTTTCTTATTCTCCAGTTGATGCTGACACCCTTTTTGTTAAGTTATTTTAGATAAATGATATTACAAATGATAGGTGTAAACAATATCTAAAACATTATATTAAAGGGCAAAGTGATTATAAAGGCTTAATGGTCCATAGGTTTATTTTATACTTTTTGTAATATTTCTATATTATATTAAATTAATGTTGAATATTTTATCAACATATTAAAAATATTGACATAGTATATATATTTAACTATAATCCATCATTAAATATATATATTATTATATATATAATATTAATAATATAAAAATGAAAGTGAAAATTACTATTAAAT
>CAZKVA010000019.1:0-16846 GCA_964556035.1 uncultured Actinomycetota bacterium | reverse complement strand
TGTCTGAGCTAATGCTATTCAGGATCATTCCTTTTATAGGAGCTGCTATTTCTCTGATACTGGCCATCATATTGGCCGTGCTGGTATCGAAAAAGAGCAGGGGAACAAAGAGGATGATAGAAATATCTGATGCCATAGCTGCCGGCAGCAAGGCATATCTTAATCAACAATTTAAAGTTATATCAATATTCTTTGTGGTTATAACTGCTCTACTCGGGGTGATGGTATATTTTGACTATCTGGAATTTGCATCCATTCCCGCTTTTGCGACCGGTATGGGTTTCAGTCTGTTGATAGGCTATATCGGTATGTGGATATCCACTTCAGCAAACTCAAGGGTTACTTTTGCAGCTAAGGAAAAGGGCCTTGGAGAGGCGATGAATATCGCTTTTACTGCAGCTTCCTCTTCGGGACTTCTCCTGGCCACTGTTGCACTCTTTGATACTGCCTTATGGTTTAACCTGCTTTTTTGGTGGTATGGAAGAGGCGGTGGAGAACTGATCGTAACACTTGATTCTGTTGTAAACATCCTTATAACATTTACGATCGGCGCGTCCTTTGCAGCCTTCTTTATGAGGACCGGCGGAGGTATATTCACAAAAGCAGCCGATATGGGTGCTGATTATGTGGGCAAGGTAGAATCCGGACTAAGGGAAGATGACTACCGTAATCCAGCTACAATAGCAGACAATGTAGGGGACAATGTAGGAGATGTCGGAGGAATGAAAGCAGATGCACTGGAATCCTGGGTAGGTTCCATAATCGCAGCTGAGTTTTTGGGATTTCTTGCCTTTCAGGCCTCACCACTGATGTTAAGGTCCATAATACTTCCCATGATAATCGCCACTTCCGGTGCGCTGGCATCCATTCTGGCGATTTTTGTAATAAAGCTTATCGTCTCAAGATATAAGGAAACTGCTACAGTATCCCTTCTTACGGGAACCACTCTTTCAGGGCTCCTGATAACAGTACTGCTCATAATGGGATTTTCGTTTTTTATAGTAAAATATGTTATAGGAACTGGTTTTAACTTCCTTTTCTATTCTTCAATATGCGGGCTCGCGGCAGGATTTTTAATAGGGCTCTTTACACTTCTATACACAGATTCAAGGTATAGGCCGACAAGAGGGATCGCAGAATCAGCCAAGACAGGACCGGCGACACTGATCGTAAGCGGACTTGCATATGGTATGGAATCAGCCATACTGCCGGCACTTACCGTAATAGTGGTCATGCTTACAAGTTTCTATATTTCAGGAGGAGCAAATGATTTCAAGATGGGTCTATATGGTGTAGCTATAGCAGCTGTGGCCATGCTTTCGACTTCTCCCTTTGCCATCGCCATAGATGTTTATGGACCGATAGCGGATAATGCGGGAGGAATTGCCGAGATGGCAGAGCTTGATCCAAAAGTAAGAAAGACTACAGATAAGCTTGATGCAGTGGGAAATACTACTGCTGCTATCGGAAAGGGCATACTAATAGGAAGTGCCGCCATTACAGCTCTTGCACTTGGCCAGGCTTATTTTTCAAAGATCGAGATCCTTACGTCAAATGTTGTGCTTGATTTCATGAAAGACCCGAAGATCCTTGCAGGATTATTCGTAGGTGTCATATTGCCGTTTCTTTTTGCATCACTTCTTCTGAATGCAGTTGGGAAAGCCGCCAATAAGGTTGTAATAGAGGCCCGTAAACAGATAAAGGGAATACTTTCCGGCAAGGAAAAAGGAGATCCGAAGGCATTTATCGCAATAGTCACCCGTTCCGCACAGAAAGGAATAATCATTCCCGGTATACTTATTTTTGCAATACCGGTAGTGATAGGAATACTGCTCGGCCCCGGCGGAGTAATAGCCCTTATAATCGGTACGCTTCTCTCAGGGTTTGCGCAGGCCATATTTATGGCTAATGCAGGCGGTGCGATGGATAATGCAAAGAAAAAGATCGAGGAAGAAGGCAAGTCAGGTACTGCCGAACATGCCGCAGCCGTTATTGGTGATACCGTTGGCGATCCTCTGAAAGATACTGTAGGACCATCGATGAATATACTTATAAAGCTTATATCGGTTGTATCAATAGAGACCGCTGTGCTTGTTGCAGATCTTTCAGGGAAATTATTCCACTTTTAATATATAATTATAATTGAATAAAAAATTAATTATGCATACATATATCATATGTGTGCATAATTATTAAATGGGTCCATAAATACATATAGTATAATTAGCGGCCCTGGGAAACCGGTTCGGAGATTGAGATATGAACAAGCATATAAACAAACTTATTGAGGGATTTCTGGATAATTATAAAAAAGGAGAGATATCTACTGACGATTTCTTAAAAAATATAAAGGACCTTTATTTTGAGGATATCGGATTTGCAAAAGTGGACCATCATAGGATACTCAGGAGGAATTTTCCGGAGGTCATTTATGGTACCAATAAGACACCGGATCAAATACTGGAAATATCACAAAAAATATTAAAGTATTCAAAGATCCTCATGATCACAAGGACAGACGAAGATGTCTATCTTATGCTTAAAAAGAAATTAAAGGATGTCAAACTCAAGTTCTCCGCAGGGATAGTATACACACCCCTCGATATAGATGAAAATAAACTAAAAAGCGGCATTACTGTCATATGTGCTGGTACATCAGATATGAAAATAGCTGATGAGGCTGCAATTACTGCATATCTTATGAAAAACAGGGTAAATAAGATTTATGATGTTGGTGTAGCCGGTATACACCGTTTGATGAATTATAAGGACCAGCTCCAGGATTCAAATGTTATTGTCGCAGTAGCCGGAATGGAAGGTGCCCTTCCGGGAGTTGTTGGCGCTATGGTAGAATGCCCTGTTATTGCCGTTCCCACCAGTGTAGGATATGGGGCAAATCTTGGAGGGATCGCACCACTTCTGACAATGCTGAATTCATGCAGTCCCGGAGTGTCAGTGGTAAATATAGATAATGGCTTTGGTGCTGGTTATTCAGCAGGGATAATAAACCGCAATAAAAAATAAAACGAACAGGCTCCTAGAAACCTGTATGAATATTTGTATCTGGAAATAATTTTTAAAAATTATCTTCCTTAAGATGTGTAATATTGCCGCAGATATATTATAATAGGGATGATAATTATAAAGAAGATATATAGAATTTTCTTTATAAAATATTTAATAAATTTATTAAGTAATTTTAACACCATATGGTTGAATTAGATTTTAAAAGACAAAAGATCGGTGAGATTCTTGTAAATAAAAAACTTATCACGGAAGTACAGCTTGCAGAGTCTCTGGAAATACAAAAAGAGACTGGTGAAAAAGTGGGAGAGATACTTATAAGGAAAGGCTTTATAAGTGATGAGACACTTGTTGGATTAGTATCTTTCCAGAGGGGATTTGATACGATCGAGCTTTCAAAGCTACAGGACAATATAGATCCGTCTATATCAAATCTAATTTCCAAGGAATTTGCGTTTAAGAGAAAAGTCTTTCCGTTCAAGCTCACAGAAAGCACCCTTCATGTCGCAATGACCGACCCAAGGGATATAAATGCTATTGATGAGATAAGGCTCCTTACGGGATACAATGTAAAACCTTTCATAACTACTGAAAAAGATATAAATGATATTGTCAAGCTCCATACTTCTGATGATTACAGCTTGAAAGAGGTCCAGGAGATAATGAAGGATGAGGACCTCATTATTGCTGATAAATATGAGGAGGACCTTGTAGAGAAGAATCCTCTTGTGAGACTTGCAAACCAGATAATACTAAAGGCGATATCTCTCAGGGCAAGTGATGTACATGTGGAACCTCAGGAAAAGAGTTGTACAATAAGATTCAGGATAGACGGTGTTCTTCAAAAAATAAAGGATGTCCCGAAGACGGTTCAAAGGCTGCTGATCTCCCGTTATAAGATCATGGGTGGTCTTGATATAACTGAAAACAGGCTTCCACAGGACGGCAGGGGTTCCATTAATTTTCAAAACAGGATGATAGACCTACGTTTTGCTTCCATCCCTTCTGTATATGGCGAGAATATCACAGTAAGGATATTAGACAGGGATGACAGCGTATTCGACCTTAATAAGAGCGGTATGCTTCCGGAAGATTTTAAGATTTATAGTAAAATGATATCAATACCCCATGGTTCCATAATGATAACCGGCCCTACAGGTTCAGGAAAAACAACGACATTATATGCAAGCCTTAACCGCATAGCTGATGTAGGGAAGAAAATATTCACTATTGAAGATCCGGTTGAATACAGGTTTCCCCAGATAATACAGGTCCAGGTGAACCAGAAGATAAATTTGGACTTTTCGAGGGGACTAAGAGCAATGCTCCGTAGCGACCCTGATATCATAATGGTGGGCGAGATCAGGGACCTTGAGACAGCAAAAGTCGCTATGGAAGCTTCCATAACGGGACATCTTGTGCTGACCACGCTTCATACCAATGATGCGCCTTCAAGTCTTACCAGGCTGCTGGAGATGGGACTGGAGTCCTATATGATATCATCTGCTGTAAAATGCATAGTCGCGCAGAGGCTTGTGAGAAAACTTTGTGAAAACTGCAAGAAGGAAATAGACATTTCCAGCATTCCTCTTGACAAAGAGATAGCTCCAATACTTAAAGGGAAAAAGATATTTACCAAAGAAGGCTGCCCCAGATGCAATGATTCAGGTTATTTCGGAAGGATCGGTATTTTTTCGGTACTGGTGGTATCAAAGAAGATCAGGGAGATGCTTCTTGACAGAAAGAGTACAGACATGATCAAGGAAGCAGCTAAAAAAGAAGGGATGAGGACACTGGCTGAGGCTGCAGCGGAAAAAATAGCGGCAGGTGTTACTTCCATTGATGAGATGTACCGCGTAGTGATGTAGATTTAAATTATTATTTTATTATTTCAAATAATACGGATAGGTCTAGGAGCATGTCCGAGAACAAGTCCAGATCCAGTTTTCGGACAGGTTCCTAACTTCTTATTAATATGGTTAAAGATAATTTCGTTCACTTACATGTCCACAGCGAATATTCATTGCTTGACGGTGCGACAAGGATAAAGGGGCTGGTAGAAAAAGCAGCCAGGCTGGGAATGCCCGCAGTGGCCCTTACAGACCATGGAGTGATGTACGGAGCAATCGAATTCTATAAGGCAGCAAAAAAAGCAGGCATAAAACCGATAATCGGATGCGAAGTATACATGGCGCCAAAGAGCCGTTTTGAAAAGCAGGCGAGCAAGGGTAAAAGGGAGGATACTTCTTATCACCTGACTCTTTTAGCCACTAATAATCAGGGGTATCAAAACCTGATGAGGCTTGTCAGTTACGGTTTTCTTGAAGGTTTCTACTATAAGCCAAGGATCGATATGGAGCTGCTTGAAAAGTACCATGAGGGCCTTATTGGATTAAGCGGATGTATAGCGGGAGAAATACCCAAGCATATAATTTCGGGTGATGACGAGGCTGCGTCAAGGACCCTGGAGAGATTTACCGGTATTTTTGGAAAGGATAATTTCTATCTTGAACTGCAGGATTCAGGGATACCCGAGCAAAAAAAAGCTAATAATGGATTAATAAAGCTCTCAAAAAAATACGGCATACCACTCGTAGTAACAAATGATGTCCATTATCTTGAAAAAGAAGACAATAGTTTTCACGATGTACTGCTCTGTATCCAGACTGGATCGACCATCAATGAGACTGATAGATTAAAATTTTCTACCGACCAGTATTACTTCAAGGATTTTCAGGAGATGTCCGATCTTTTCCCAGAGCAGGAAGAAGCTATTAAAAATACACTCAAGATAGCCCAAAGATGCAATATTGAATTGGAATTTGGAATGGACCTCATACCTTCATTTAAGACACCCGGAGGCATCAAGCCCGAGAAATACCTGGAAGAGCTCTGCTCCGATGGTGCAAAAGTAAGATATGGGGACATATCCGAAAAAGTAGAAGCAAGGATTAAAATAGAGCTTGATGTCATAGAGAAGATGGGATTTGCCCAGTACTTTCTTATTGTCTGGGATTTTGTACATTTTGCAAAAGAAAATGGAATACGAGTCGGACCGGGAAGGGGCTCTGCTGCCGGCAGCATAGTCTCATATTGTCTTGGAATAACCGATATTGATCCTCTTGAACACGGCCTGCTTTTCGAAAGATTCTTGAATGAGGAACGTAGGAGCATGCCCGATATCGATATTGACTTTTGTTATGAGAAGAGGAGTCAGGTAATAAAGTATGTTACTGAAAAATACGGGGAAAAAAGGGTTGCACAGCTGATCACATTTGGAACGATGGCCGCGAGGCAAGCAATAAGAGATGCCGGAAGGGTAATGGAAGTCACTTATGCTGAAGTCGACAGAATAGCCAAAATGATCCCGATGGAATTAAATGTTACCATAAAGAACTCACTTGAGATGGCTCCTGAGCTCAGGGAGGTATATGACAATGATTATAGGATGAAAGAAGTCATAGACATGGCGATATCGCTTGAAGGAATTGCCCGCCAGGACTCAATACATGCTGCTGGTGTAGTCATATCTGCAGAGGATCTCTACAACTACACACCGATACAGCGGAAAAACGACAGTGATATAGTAACACAGTATAAGATGGAGGATATCCAGGAGATAGGTCTTCTCAAGATGGACTTCTTGGGTCTGAGAACCCTTTCACTTATTGATAAAGCACTATTTTTAATCAAAAAAACTATAAATATTGATATAGATATCAATAAGATCGCTCCTGATGATAAGAAGACCTACAAAATGCTTACTGAAGGTGATTGCCTGGGAGTATTCCAGCTCGAAAGCTCTGGCATGAGGGAGCTGGTTGTTAATTTAAAACCAGATAAATTCGAAGATCTTGTTGCACTGCTTGCACTTTACAGGCCGGGGCCGCTTCAAAGTGGGATGGTAAATGATTTCGTAGAGAGCAAAAATGGAAGAAAAAAAATAGAATATCCTCACCCAAGCCTAAAACCCATTCTTGAAGATACTTATGGGATAATACTCTATCAGGAACAAGTGATGGGTATTGCTTCTGAGCTTGCAGGTTTTTCAATGTCTGAAGCTGATATACTTAGAGGGGCCATCAGTAAAAAGAAAAGAAAGCTCCTCTCGGAACAGAAACATAAGTTTATTGATGGCGCTAAAAACAGGGGGATAGAGGAAGAAATATCAACAAGAATATTTGAACTTGTAAATCATTTTGCTGAATATGGTTTTAATAAATCCCATAGTGCGGCATATGCTATGATAACCTATCAGACAGCATACCTTAAAGCTAATTATCCAGTACAGTTTATGGCTGCTATTTTAAGCATTAGAATGGGCAATCAGGATAAAGTGGCGCAATATGTGCACGATACAAGAAGAATGGGGATAACTGTACTTCCCCCTGATATTAATGAAAGTTTTTCCGACTTTACAGTAGTTGAAGATTCAATACGTTTCGGATTATCTGCGATAAAGAATGTAGGCATAAATGTAATAGAAAGTATTGAAAAAGAAAGGAAAAACAATGGAAAATTCAGTGACTTTTTTGATTTCTGTGAAAGAGTAGCGACTACAGTGTTAAACAGGAAGACTCTTGAGAGCCTTATTAAAAGCGGTACTTTTGATTCCCTGGACCAGAGCAGAAAATTTCTTTTTGAGAATTTTGAAAAGATCACTGAAGAGATCTTAAAAGTCAGGAAAGAAAGGGATAAAGGTCAGTTCTCATTGTTTGACGATGATGAGGGGCAGCAGGAAAAAATGATGTTTAACGGGATAATGGATAAAAGGAATCAAAAAGAAGAATACCGGTCAAAGCAGTTATTGAATTTTGAAAAAGAAATACTGGGACTATATATATCCGGTCATCCACTATCTGAATATGAGAGCATCCTTAAAGGATTGACCCCAATATCTAAACTCCCGGATATAGAAGACAAAACCACTGTCACTATTGGTGGGATAATAACCAATATAAAGAATATATACACAAAAAGGGACCAGCAAATGTGTTTTATTGATTTTGAGGATATTGAAAATAATTTAGAAGTAATTGTTTTTCCTACAGTGCTTGAAAAATACAGGGAATTTATAGTTGAAGATAGAATAATAAAGATGAAAGGTAAGATCGATAAAAAGGAAGACCAGATAAAGCTGCTGGCAAATGAATTTTCTGAATTAAAAAAAGATGATCCAAAAAATAAGATTATTTTCAGAATAAGAAAAAAAGATATGGACATTGAATTCATTAACCATTTTTACAAAGTCTTAAAAAATAATCCGGGTAAATGTATAGTAGAATTTAAAGTTGTAAACGGAAATGAACAAAAGCCGGAGAAGACATACAGTCTTCCGGAGGATTTTAAAGTAAAACCCGGAGACAAGCTTTTTAGTGAGATAAAAAAAGATTTTGCCGGGAAAATATTTAGTGAATAGCCTATGCTAAAGCTATAAAGGAGGATCATAAATGAAAGATTTGAATTTTGCAGTTATCGGGGCCGGACATGGAGGAAAAGCCCTGGCTGCACATCTGGCCGTAAAGGGCTTTTCAGTAAACCTTTACAACCGTACACTATCGAGGATAAAACCAATAATAAAGATGAAGGGCATAGAGCTTGAAGGTGAGATCAAGGGTTTCGGGCGCCTGGGTTGTGTAACTGATGATATTGAGAAGGCAATAAGCGGTATAGATGTAGTAATGATAGTAGTGCCTGCAAATGGCCATTCACCTATTGCAGAGATATGTGCCCCATTTCTAAAAAAAGGCCAGATAGTAGTACTAAATCCCGGAAGGACCTGTGGTGCACTTGAATTTTTACAGATATTAAGGAAAAACAATAATCATGAGGATATAACTATTGCAGAGACCCAGACTTTTATATATGCGAGCAGGGGAATGGGTCCGGCTACAGCAAAAATATTCAGGATAAAACATGCCATACCAGTTGCAGCTATCCCATCAGAAAAAACGGGTGAAGTCGTAAGGAAACTTAATATGGCATTTCCTGAATTTATTTCTGCATCTGATGTGATCGAGACAAGCTTTAATAATATGGGTGCCGTTTTTCATCCTTCCATAACTATCCTGAATGCATCCAGGATCGAGTCTACACTTGGAAATTTTCAATTCTATATAGAGGGGGTCACGCAGTCTGTAGCCAGAGTTCTTGAAGCTGTGGACCAGGAGAGGGTAGATGTGGCCTGTTCCCTTGAATGCGAGAATATTTATACTGCAATAGACTGGCTCTCAATGGCTTATAATGTAGTTGAAGACAGCTTGTTTGATGCTATTCACAGCAATCCCGGATATGTTGGGATAATGGCTCCCCGCACAACAAATGTACGCTATATTACAGAAGACGTACCGATGAGTCTTGTACCGATATCTGAATTTGGCCGGCACCTTGGTGTCAATACACCTGTGATGGATTCACTTATACATATTGCTGATTCAATATTTAAAAAAGATTTCAGGAAAATAGGAAGGAATCTGGCAAGCCTTGGTGTGGAAGGTCTGAATCTAAAGCAGACAAGGGAAGTACTAATAAACGGAAAGAGATAAGGATTTTTTCATGAAGAAAATACTCGGAGCATGCATAGGCAGTTGTGTGCATGTAGCAGGAATACTGAATTTTTTAAATATTGCAAAAAGGGCAGGTTACAGTACAAGATTTTCAGGGTCAGCCCTTGATATAGATGTACTTTTAAAAGAAATTGATGGATACAAACCGGATATCGTTGCGGTCAGCTACAGGCTTTCACCTGAAAGCATAATGCCTGTATTTAAGGAACTGGAGGAAAAGATAGTCAAAAACGGAAATAATGGTGGCATAAAGTTTATTCTTGGCACGACAAAGCCAGTTGCGGATATTGCCCTTAAGCTGGGAATCTTTTCCAAGATCTTTAGCGGAGAGGAGACATTAGAGGATGTAGAGAGGTATCTCACCGGGGAAAAAATAAAGAAAAGTTCCGGTGTCCCACCCCAGACTCTTTTAAAGAGAATAGAGTATAAAGGTCCATATCCTATTTTAAGACATCATTTCGGAAGGCCAACCCTTGACGAGACCCTGGAAGGCATAAGGGAAATATCAGAGAGCGGACTCCTTGATGTAATATCCATCGGACCTGACCAGAATACACAGGAGTTTTTCTTCCATCCTGAAAAAATGGATCCCAAACAGGATGGGGCGGGAGGAGTACCACTAAGGACTTCAGAAGATCTTAGAAAGCTATATGATGCTTCAAGGACCGGAAATCACCCTCTTTTAAGGTGTTATAGCGGTACAAATGATATTGTCAGGATGGCCGGGGTACTTGTAAATAATATTAATAATGCCTGGTGTGCAGTTCCATTGTTTTGGTACAATGAGCTTGATAACAGGAGTGGGCGCAAGCTTGAGCAGTCCATAACTGAAAATCAGTCTTTGATGAAGTGGCATGGCTCAAAAAATATACCTGTAGAAGTAAATGAGTCCCATCACTGGAGTCTTAGATATGCACCGGATGCTATAGCTGTCGCTGCAGCATTTCTTGCTGCTTATAATGCAAAAAAAATGGGAGTAAAGACATATGTCTCACAATATATGTTCAATACACCTCCGGAGACATCTTTTAGCATGGATCTTGCAAAAATGCTTGCAAAAACCGAACTGATCGAGTCCCTGCATGACGATGGTTTTACTTCGATAAGGGAGACGAGGGCCGGTCTCTTTAGCTATCCTGCTGATCTTGATGAAGGGAAGGGACAGCTGGCATCTTCGACATTTTTACAGATGCAGTTAGAACCCAAGATAGTACATATCGTGGGATACTGCGAGGCTGACCATGCTGCAAGACCCAATGATATTATAGAAAGCATAAAGATCGCAAACAGGGTAATAGAGAATTGTGTGTATGGATGCCCCGACATGAAGTCAGATGACAGAGTTGTTAAACGGAAAAACGAGCTTACCAGAGATGCAAAAGCGATATTAAATAAAATAAAGGAACTTGACCGCGGTAATACTTCTGAGGATCCTCTGGCAGATCCGGCAATACTTGCTAAGGCCGTAGCTACCGGGATATTGGATGCCCCGCATCTATGTGGAGTCAAAGCTGCAAAAGGTACGATTATGACTATGTTTGAAAATGGTAAGAACATAGCCGTTAACAGGGACCTGAAACCAATAACGGAAATGGAAAGACTTGGGGGTCTTGGTATTTAGAAACCTGTCCAAGCCAAGATCCAGTTCTCGACAGGCTCCTGAGTTTTACTTTTTTATTTTTTTGTAATATTATTCATACCTTATATATTTTTAGGTTGGTTTTTATGTTTGAATCAAAAGAAAATACAAATGTCAGATTACCATTTGGCCTGAGGGATATTTTTCCTTTTGAATCCAGTGAGAGGAATGCGATTAAAAGGATAATAAGTAAGCAGTTTCAAAGATGGGGATATGGCGAAGTAAAGACCCCGGTTATGGAATATACTGAAAATATCTCAATAGGAGTCGGTAAGGACTGGAAAGATAAACTAATAAATTTTATAGATGCTGATGGCAGCCTTATTTCACTAAGAGCGGACATGACGATCCCGATCGCAAGACTTGCAGGGATGAGGATAAAAAAGGACCAGATACCAGCGAGATTTTGCTACTTCTCCGATGTTTTCCGTCAATCCGGCACACAGATAGGAGATAAGAGAGCATACTCCCAGGCAGGTCTTGAGTTTATAGGTTCGAAAAACCAGATAAAAGCAGATGCAGAAGTCCTTATAGTACTTTTAAGGATCATCCGTGACCTGGGATTATCAGAGTTCAAACTGGGTCTTGGCCATATCGGCTTTATTGATGGTCTGTCTGATTGGCTTGGACTTGATAAAACACATAAGGAGAAGCTGAAGAAGAAAATAGTACTTAAGGATTTTGTAGGGATCGAAAACGATCTTAATGCTATTGATAAAAAAAAGACCGGTTTGTTTATGGATCTTTTACAGCCTGAAAATAATATTGAAAAGATATCCGATGCAGTAAAAAAGATAGACACAAAGAGTGTATCGGATGTATTTAAATATCTTAAAGAACTGACAGAAATACTGAAAGAACAGGATTGCAATGAATGCATTTTATTTGATTTTAGTATTATAAGGGATTTTGATTATTATACAGGACTACTTTTTGAGGTATACAGCCCAAAGATCACTGAAATGATAGGGAGCGGCGGAAGGTATGACGGCCTGATAAGAAAGTTTGGGCTGGATGTGCCTGCTACGGGTTTTGCTATTGATATCGATCTTGTACATAGTGCGCTTGGAGATTCTGACCTGGTTAAAGATTTTAAGATATTGCTTGCTGCAGGTGAATGCGGCTGTTCATTAAAAGATGCTATAGGGTTTGCTGACAGTTTAAGAAATAAGAAAGTTGATGTCGAGATCTTATTTGACGCTGTTGATGATGAAGAAAGGATCGCAAAGGGAAAAAACTGCAAGATCCTGGCAAGACCCCTTAAAGATTTTTCAGAATTTGATCTGGTAGATCTTGAAAGCGGAAGATCCGGCCGTTATGATTTAAAAAAATTTATGGAAGAGCTTGAAGGATGGAAAAAGAATTAAAGATCGCGATTCCAAAGGGTTATCTTTTTGGTGAATGTACGGACCTGCTGGAAAGAGCAGGTTATGATATAGCTCCGCTTGAGAGTAAGGACCGGAAACTGGTGGTCTATTCAAAGATAGACTCGATAAAGTATATTATTTCAAGACCCATGGACGTACCCGTCTATGTCGAGCATGGAGCATGTGATATAGGTTTTGCCGGCAAAGATGTCCTTGCAGAAAAAGAGAGTAAGGTATATGAGCTTCTGGACCTGAAGAATGGAAGGTGCAGATTGGTGCTTGCAACTAAAAAGGACGAGACAGAGAAAGTAAAAAAACACTATCAACATTTTGGATCAGTCAGGGTCGCTACTAGCTATCCTAACATAGCCAGGAAATATTTTGACTCAAAAGGGATGCAGGCTGAGATAATCAAACTGCATGGTTCAGTTGAGCTGGCTCCAATACTTGGTATGGCTGAAGAAATACTTGATATAACTTCTACAGGTAAGACTATGAAGGATAATGACCTTGTTGAAATGGAAGACATCATGATCTCCACTACAAGACTTATTGCAAATATAGCAAGTTACAAGATAAAATATTCCCAGATCAGTAAATTACTTGATAATATAAGAAAAATATTATGACTGCGGGGTCCAAGAAATGAAAAGAAAAGCTAAGATAGAGAGAAAGACCAGCGAGACATCCATAGTGCTTGAATTAGACCTGGACGGAAATGGCAATACTGGTATTGATACATCGATACCTTTCCTGGATCATATTCTTGATAGCTTTGCAAGGCATGGCAGATTCGACCTGGTGCTGAAAGCTTCGGGAGATACAGAAATCGAAAACCATCACCTTGTAGAAGATATTGGAATATGCCTTGGTAAGGCAATAGCAAAATGTCTGGAGAATAAAAAGGGGATAAAAAGATTCGCCTGTATTGTGGTCCCTATGGATGAAGCTGAAATATCCATATCCCTTGATATTGGAGGAAGACCATATCTTTCATACAGGGTAGACATGGAATATGAAAATCTTGAAGGGGGAATAGAGACCTCTATAATAGAGGATTTTTTTCGCGCCCTTGTCAGTAATAGTTTTATTAACTTGCACATAACCAAGAATGTAGGTATAGCTTCGCATCATATAATAGAAGCTATGTTTAAGGCTTTTGGCCTTACATTAAAAGATGCAAGCAGACTGACAGATAGTGATTTTATACCTTCAACAAAAGGTTCGATCTAGAAGCCTGTCCGAGAACAAGCCAAGATCCAGATCCCGGATAGGCTTCTAGATAGATCATTATTTTACTTAAATGGTACATCCGTGCTTATAAATAGATATTAATGTCAGGTAGGAAAGATGTATATAGCGATTATTGATTACAAAATGGGAAACATTAAAAGTGTTGAAAACTCTTTTAAAAAAGCAGGTGCCAGAATAGAAGTAACAAGTGATCCGGAAAAGATCAAAAATGCATCTGCAGTCATACTTCCAGGCGTGGGAGCATACAGGGATGCATTTAAGAATCTTGAAGAAATGGATCTGATAAAGCCGATCTATGAAAGTATTAAAAACAAACCTTTTCTGGGAATATGTATGGGGATGCAGCTTCTTTTTGAATACAGCTTTGAAGGTGGAAAAAACAAGGGACTCGGGGTATTTAAAGGATTTGTAGGCAGGATACCTCCTGGCGTAAAAATACCTCATATAGGATGGAACCAGATAGAGATAAAGAAAAAAAGCAAATTGTTAAAGGATATTAAACAGGGAGAAAATTTCTATTTTGTTCATTCCTATCATGTGATTCCGGAAGATAAAAGTATTATCAGCAGCATTACAGATCATGGTACCAGCATTGTCGCAAGCATAGAGCAAGATAATGTATTCGGATTTCAATTCCACCCGGAAAAGAGCAGCACATACGGACAAAAGCTTATAAGGAATTTTATAGATCTGTCAGAGGGAGGAAGATGATAATAATACCCGCCATAGATATAATAGATGGTCAATGCGTGAGACTTACAAAAGGAGACTTTGATTCAAAGAAAAAATATTTTGATGATCCCCTGGAAGTCGCTGCCATGTGGAAAGAAAAGGGAGCAAGCTGGATACATATTATAGATCTAGATGGAGCAAGGACAGGCAAAGTCGCCAATCTCCTGATTGCTGCTGAGATCAGGAAAAAATTAAAAGTAAAAGTTCAGTATGGAGGCGGAATAAGGGATGACGGGACTTTGGGACTTGTTCTTTCAAGCGGGATAGACAGGGCAATACTTGGAACAAGAGCAATAGAGGATCCGGAATTTCTACAAGAGAGCTACCATAAGTATGGTGATAAGATAATATTAAGCCTCGATTATGGTCAGGGTGAAAAGGTCTACAAACATGGCTGGCAGGATGAATCTTCAAAAAAGATATCAGATTTTTTTAAAGAACTGGAAAAACTCGGCATGAAAGAGATAATTATAACCGATATAACAAGAGACGGTACGCTCGAAGGAACCAATACCGGTTTTTTAAAAAGCCTCGTATCCTCTACCAGTATAAGATTTATTATAGCGGGCGGTATAGGAAGTATTGAGGATATAAGAAGATTAAAAAATATTGAAAATAAGGGTATCAGCGGAGTTATTATAGGAAAGGCATTATATGAGGGTGCTACACCTATTGATCTAAGTGAAGCCATAGAGATAGGATCATACAATTGATTACAAAAAGGATAATACCCTGTCTTGATGTTGACAGGGGCAGGGTCGTGAAAGGAATAAGCTTCGTTGATATCAGGGACGCAGGAGATCCTGTAGAATTAGCCTCATTCTATGATACTGAAGGGGCAGATGAAGTAGTCTTCCTGGATATTACAGCTTCTCATGAGAAAAGAAAGACCGTAGTGGAGCTTGCAAGCAAAACTGCTGAAAAAGTATTTATACCCTATACCATAGGCGGTGGTATCAAAAACATTGACGATATAAGGGAAGTACTTAAAAAAGGTGCTGATAAAATATCCATAAATACCCAGGCCTTTACTGACCCTTCACTAATAGGAAGGGGAGCAAAGATCTTTGGAAGCCAATGTATAGTAGTTGCGATCGATGCTAAATACAGGAGCAGGGATTTCTGGGAAGTCTATCTGCATGGTGGAAGGACGCCCACGGGAAAAGATGCAGTATGGTGGGCAAAAGAAGCAGAAAGGCTTGGTGCGGGAGAGATACTTCTTACAAGTATGGATAAAGATGGTACAAAAGACGGTTATGATATTGAGCTTACGCGTGCAGTCTCCGAATCCATCAACATTCCTGTTATAGCTTCAGGTGGGGCCGGAAAACTGGAGCACTTAAGGGATGTTATCAAATATGCTGATGCTGATGCAGTGCTGGTCGCATCGATCTTTCATTATGGAAAGTATACTGTAAGAGAAGCCAAAGAATATTTAAAGAGTGAAGGCATCAATGTCAGGTTATGATAGTATAATAAATGCAATTAAAATATATTAAGGCTCAAATATGAAAAAAAATATGAAACTGATACCTGCAATAATACAGGATTTCGAGACAAAAGAAGTACTTATGCTGGCCTATATGGATAGCATATCCTTGAAAAAAAGTATTGCAGAAGGCAAAACCTGGTTCTGGAGCCGATCAAGAAAGAGGTTGTGGAACAAGGGAGAAACATCCGGCAATATACAGGAGATAAAAGAGATAAGGTATGACTGTGATAATGATTCATTACTCATTCAAGTCAAACAGACTGGCCCGGCCTGCCACACAGGCAGGAAGAGCTGCTTCTACAGGATCCTCGAAGATCCTGAAAGAGATATTGATTTTGAAAATAATTCTGAAGGATCAGGAGATGAAGCGGTCCTTCAAGAGCTCTATGATGTGATAATGGAGAGGATCTCGGAGAAGAAAGAAGATTCCTATACCTATTCTCTTCATAAAAAAGGTCTTGATGAGATCATGAAAAAAATGGGTGAAGAAGCGATCGAGGTCATAATTGCTTCAAAGCATCAGGATAAAAAGGACATAATATATGAGACAGGGGATTTGATATATCACCTTCTTGTATTGCTGGTGGAAAAGAAGATAATGCTCGAAGAGATATTTGATGAGTTAAGGTCCAGAAGAAAGTAGGAGATATTTGTGGTAGAAAAGAGAAGGATCGCTGTGATCACAAGTGGTGGAGATGCAAGTGGTATGAATGCTACTATAAGGGCGGTCACCAGATATGCGATCTATAAAGAACTTGAAGTATATGGTTTT
>CAZKVA010000018.1:0-16866 GCA_964556035.1 uncultured Actinomycetota bacterium | reverse complement strand
CCCTCCAGCCCTGCCAGAGTTGACAATTGAATATAGATAGAATGGTAAAGGCTAAGCGGGCGAACGTGGTGGATCCACGTTTGCAGGACTCGAAAAGACGGACTGAGCTGAAGGCGAGGGAGTCTGCGGCTCTGCAGCGAACGAAGTGAGACGAAAGACCGAGTCCCTCCAGCCCTGCCAGAGTTGACAATTGAATATAGATAGAATGGTAAAGGCTAATCAGGCGAATGTGGCGAATCCCAAATCTATAATTAAATGATTATTAGAGGTATTTGTGGCAAAAAGAAAGGTATCAAGAAAATATAAGAAAAAGGCTATGATGGAAAGGCAGATGACCCAGGAGAGGAAAATGCCGGCCCAGAAGCCAAGGCAGAAATTTAATATCTGGACCTTTTTAAAAGAACTGCCTAAAAAGGTCACCAAGTTTTTCAGGAATGTAGTTCATGAGTTAAAGAGAGTGACCTGGCCAAATAGGAAAGCACTGCTGACCTATACAGTTGTGGTTCTTGTTACGATAGCTATTTTTGGAGTCCTGCTAGGTTTATATGACTTTATATTCCTACAGCTTGTCGAGCTCCTGGTAAAAATCTAGTTCTTAACGGAAAGTAATATGAGTAGACCCAGATGGTATGTGATAAATTCATATGCCGGATATGAAAATAAAATTAAGATCAACCTGGAACATAGGATAGAATCCATGAATATGGAGGATAAGATATTTGATATCTATATTCCCAAGGAAGATGTTGTGGAGATCAAGAGTGGAAGAAAGGAAATATCTTCCAAGAAAGTACTTCCGGGGTATCTTCTTGTAAAGATGTATCTTGATGATGATTCCTGGTATGTTGTAAGGAATACTCCCGGAGTTACAGGATTTGTCGGTAATAGGGACAAACCCGTTCCTCTTTCAACCCTGGAAGTCGGAAGGATAATGAAGAGGCAGAATACAGGCAAGCCAAGACCAAAAACTGATTTTGAAGTCGGCCAGCCAATAAAAGTCACCACCGGACCATTCGCAAACTTTGATGGTACAATATCAGAGATCAATCTGGATCAGGGGAAGATAAAAGTACTGGTATCTATTTTTGGAAGACAGACACCGGTAGAGCTGAATTTTAATCAGGTATCAAAGATATAGTGGCCTGGAGTTTTTGATTGAATATTTTTATTCAGGATGTATAATACCAATATTTGACTAAAAGGTAGAGATAGATGGCAAAAGAAATATTAGCACAAGTAAAATTGCAGATAGCAGCAGGTCAGGCAAACCCTGCACCTCCGGTAGGTCCGGCGCTCGGACAGCACGGGGTAAATATAATGGAATTCTGTAAAGCTTTCAATGAAAAGACAGCACAGGAACAGGGCATGATCATACCTGTTGTGCTTACTGTTTATAAAGACAGGACTTTTTCTTTTATAACCAAGACACCACCTGCGGCAGTACTTATAAAAAAAGCTGTCAATGTTGAAAAGGGTTCCGGGGAACCGAATAAAGAAAAAGTGGGAGAGATCTCAAAGAAGCAGGTAGAGGAAATAGCAAAGATCAAGCTCAAGGACTTAAATGCCAGGGACATTGAAGCAGCGATGAAGATCATTGAAGGTACTGCAAAAAGTCTTGGAATAAAAGTAGCTTCATAATTTTGTATTATTATTAATATATTAGTTTTATCCGGTTAAAGGTGGTTGGATTTGATAAGAGGAAAGAAATATAAAGAAAAAGCAAAAAGTCTGGAAAAGTCCAGGCTGTATAGCCCAAAAGAGGCAATAGAATGGATAATTGCAAACCACTATGTAAAATTCGAAGAAGCAGTGGATATCAGCATAAATCTTGGGGTAGACCCCAGGAAAGCTGATCAAATAGTCAGGGGCGCTTTAGTTCTCCCGAATGGCACCGGCAAGTCTCCAAAGATACTTGTATTTGCCCAGGGCGAAAAAGTCAAGGAAGCCCAGGATGCTGGTGCTGATTATGTCGGTGGAGAAGACCTGGTGGAAAAGATCAGCGGCGGATGGCTTGATTTTGAAGTTTGTATCGCCACACCTGATATGATGAAGAATGTTGGAAAAGTAGCAAGGATACTGGGACCCAGGAAATTAATGCCCAATCCAAAATCCGGTACAGTGACTTTCGAACTCACAAAGACTATAAAGGAAGCACAAGCCGGACGTCTTGAGTACAGGACAGATAAGAATGGAGTCATACACGGTACAATAGGCAGAGTCTCATTTGATGTAAAACAATTGCTGGAAAATTATGCATCATTTTCGGATGCTATTAATAAAGCCAGACCATCATCAGCGAAGGGTCGTTATATCAAGAGTATATATTTGTCTTCGACAATGGGACCCGGGATCAAAATAGATCCTTCCTTGGAGGCTAATATGGAAGAGGTAGCATAGTTAAAGTAATATAAATAAAATATAATTAATATTACCCGAGAGAGCAGGCGCCGTAAGAGACGGCTTAATTTCCTACCGAGGTTTAAATCGATATGATAATCGGCCTTGTTTCTTGGGGCCGGTTTTATTTTTTCCGGGAGATTCGGAGGTTGATATGCCAAAAAAAGAAAATATAGACGCAGTAGCAAGCATCAAAACGGTATTTGAAAAGAATGAGGGTCTTATCTTTACTGATCACAGCGGACTGAAGGCCCAGGATGCGGTAAATGTGAGAGACAAGCTTATAGAAGCTGACTCATATCTCAAGATCATTAAGAATACCCTGGCACTTATTGCTGCAAAGGAAGTATTTTCAGACATAGAGTTTGAAGAGATCTTTAAGGGTCCTACAAGTATTGTTGTGGCTGAAAAGGATATTGCAAGTACTGCAAAAGTAGTGAAAGATTTTTCCAGTGAGCTAAAAGCTTTAAATATGAAAGCCGGGATCCTGGAAAATAAATTGGTTGATGCTGATACCATAAAAAAGATAGCCAGTCTCCCATCAAGGGAAGTATTACTGGTTCAGCTGGTCACAGCTGTGCAGGCACCTATATCCGGACTTATAAATACTTTGTCCGGACTTTCAAGGAGCCTTGTTGTGGTGCTTGATGCAGTTAGAGCAAAAAAAGAAAGTATGACAAATTAATAGATTCCAAGGAGGAATAATGGCTGAGAACAAAGAGATAAAAGAGAAAGTGGAAGAGAAGGCAGAAGAGAAAGTAGAAGAAAAAGTGGAAGAGAAAAAAGTAGCTGAAAAGAAAGAAGCAGCAGCAAAACCAAAAGAAACAAAAAAAGCAGCTAAGGGCGGAAGTACGATCGAGGATATTCTTGCTAAGATCGAGAGTATGACCGTACTGGAACTTTCAGAGCTTGTAAAAGCCCTGGAAGATAAATTTGAAGTAAGTGCACAGGCAATGGTTTCAGCAGCACCAGCAGCAGCTGTTGCAGCAGTTGAGGAAAAGACAGAATTTGATGTAGAGCTCAAATCTGCCGGACAGAGAAAAATAGAGGTCATAAAGGCTGTAAGAAAAATAACAAGCCTTGGTCTTAAAGAAGCTAAAGAAGTCGTAGACAAGGCACCTAATGTAGTTAAAGAAAAAATATCTTCCGAAGAAGCAGAAAAGATCAAAAAGCAGCTTGAAGAAGCTGGCGCAGAAGTGGAAATAAAATAATTATTCCTTAAAAAAACTAAAAAGATGTGGAGGTATGGCTAGATTACTGTACCTCCGCATCTTTGTATGGCCAGAGGCTAGGAGCTTGCCCAAGAACTGGGACCTGAGCTCCCAGGACCATGTATTTTGATACATGATGATGTATATAAAAGAAAGTGGTTGACAGAGGTTTTTATTTTGGTATATTAATAGTTTGTCAGTTTTTTCCTGACTATTTATACTATTATTTATAAAACTATACTATATAGTTTGCTGTCTATAGGCAAAAGTTTTTAATGAGATTTGCTATTTCCATGTTTTTTACTACATTAATGCAACTTAAGACCTAATAAAGAGGAGAATAGATTAATGCAAAAAACAAAAAAATTCCAAAGATATGATTTCGGCAGGATCCCAAAAATAATGGAAATGCCGCATCTTCTGGATATCCAGAGGGAATCATTTCAATGGTTTATTGACGAAGGGTTGTTAGAGGCCCTTAAAGATATTTCTCCAATAGAAGATTTTACAGGCAATATGTCGCTGGAATTTGTCAGTTATAATTTTGATGAAGATATCGCTACTCCTGATGACTGCAAGATGCAGGATATGTCCTATACGGCTCCACTGAAAGTCCTTGCCCGTTTTATCAATAAGGAGACAGGCGAGATGAAAGAACAGGAAGTTTTCATGGGCGATATCCCCATGATGTCAGATAAAGGTACATTTATAATAAATGGTACAGAAAGAGTCGTAGTATCACAGCTGGTCAGATCCCCGGGTGTTTATTTTAACACTGATATAGATAAGAAGACTGAGCGTGATATATATATGTGTAAGGTCATACCCACTAGAGGGTCCTGGATAGAGATAGAAACAGATAAGAAGAATATTGCTTATGTCAGGATCGATAGAAAAAGGAAATTTTTACTGACTATATTTCTTAAGGCAATAGGATTTGGGAACAATGAGGAATTATTGGAACTTTTTGGACCATTTGATAAGGAAAACTGTATAAAAAATACAATAGAAAAAGATGTTACAGAAACTGAAGAAGAAGCGCTCATAGAGATCTATAAGAAATTAAGACCTGGCGAGCCACCGACGGTAGAAAGTGCCACCAATCTTATTAGTTCATTATTCTTTAACTCCAAGAGATATGATTTCGGCAAAGTCGGCCGGTATAAAATAGACCAGAAACTGACAGAGGAAGTGGATGAAAAGATCACCGAAAAACTAACCGCACTTGATAAGAAACTGGAAATAGACCCAAAAGAGAAATTTATATTAAATAGTAAGGATATATTCCTGATAGTAAAATATATGATCCAGTTGATGAGCGGACTGGGCGAAGTAGATGATATCGATCATTTTGGAAACAGGAGGATCAGGAATATTGGGGAACTTGTACAAAACCAGGTAAGGATAGGTCTTTCAAGAATGGAGAGAGTCGTCAAGGAAAGAATGACTACCCAGGACCTTGATATGATAACTCCAAAATCACTTATAAATATACGGCCTCTTGTAGCAAGCCTGAAAGAATTCTTTGGAAGTGGACAGCTTTCACAATTTTTGGACCAGACAAACCCACTTGCGGAGATCACCCACAAGAGAAGGCTATCTGCACTGGGTCCTGGAGGTCTTTCCAGGGAGAGAGCTGGCTTTGAAGTAAGGGATGTGCACTCCTCCCATTATGGAAGGATGTGCCCGATAGAGACTCCGGAAGGTCCTAATATCGGTTTGATAGGATCGCTGGCTACTTATGCCAAATTAAATGAATTTGGTTTTATCGAAACACCTTACCGTAAAGTGATCAAGAGCAAGATAACAGATAATATTGAGTATCTTTCTGCCGACATGGAAGAAGATTTCATTATTGCCCAGGCGACTGAGGAGATCGATTCAAAGAGAAACTTTAAGAATGATAAAGTGCAAGCAAGGCTTGGTGATGATATCTTGTCTGTAGAACCCAAGATGGTAGATTATGTGGATGTATCACCCCAGCAGATATTTAGTGCCGCTGCATCTCTTATTCCATTTTTGGAGCATGATGATGCCAATAGGGCCCTTATGGGTTCCAATATGCAGCGTCAGGCGGTCCCGCTTGTCAATCCCGAACCTCCGCTAGTAGGAACCGGTATGGAAAAAGAATTGGCCCGTGATAGCGGGACCCTTATCCTGGCCAGGGGCGACGGTGTAGTCAAAGAAGTAAGTGCTGACAGTATTATTATAGATTATTCTAATAAGAAGGGCTTTGAACATAAGCTTTATAAATTTAAAAGGTCCAATCAGGGCACATGCATCAATCAGAGACCGCTTGTCAGGAGTGGAGATAAGGTAGAGAGGGGACAGGTAATAGGCGATGGTCCGGCTACCAGTTCCGGGGAACTTTCGCTTGGCAAGAATCTTAGATTAGCCTTTATGTCCTGGGAAGGATATAACTATGAAGATGCTATTATAATCTCCGAAAGGCTTGTAAAGGAAGATGTATTGTCTTCGATCCATATCTCAAAGCAAGAAGTCGAGGCCAGGATCACCAAGCTCGGTAATGAGGAGATCACGAGGGACATACCAAGTGTTAGTGAGGAAGTACTTAAGAATCTTGATGACCAGGGTATTATCAGGATCGGGGCGGATGTAAAACCCGGAGATGTCCTGGTGGGAAAGATCACCCCTAAAGGAGAGACAGAACTTACTGCTGAGGAAAAACTCCTCAGGGCTATCTTTGGAGAAAAAGCCCGGGAGGTAAGAGACAGCTCTCTAAAGGTACCGCATGGGGAAAATGGAAAAGTGTTAGATGTGCAGATCTTTTCAAGGAAAAAGGGACATGATCTCCCGCCCGGAGTAAATGAACTGGTAAGGGTATTTATAGCTGAGAAGAGAAAGATATCTATAGGAGACAAGCTTGCCGGCAGGCATGGAAATAAAGGTGTTATATCTGTGATACTTCCCGAAGAGGATATGCCTTATACTGAAGATGGAGAACCTATCGATATCATATTTAATCCTCTTGGTGTACCTTCAAGGATGAATGTCGGCCAGGTCCTGGAAACCCATCTCGGGGCAGCTGCTAAAAAGGGCCCAATGAATAAAGAAGGATCCAGTGACGGTTCAGTATATATGGCCACTCCGATATTTGATGGAGCTACTGAAGACGATATCAAGAAGTTTCTAAAAGAAGCAGGGATCTCAGAGAACGGAAAAACTGCCCTATACGATGGTAGAAGCGGCGAGAAGCTTTCTGATGAGATTACTGTAGGATATGCATATGTACTCAAACTACTTCACCTGGTCGATGATAAAATACATGCAAGGTCGACTGGACCATATTCACTGGTGACCCAGCAACCCCTGGGAGGAAAGGCCCAGTTTGGTGGACAAAGGTTTGGCGAGATGGAGGTATGGGCCCTCGAAGCATATGGAGCGGCTTATGCCCTGCAGGAGATGCTTACCATCAAATCCGATGATGTCACTGGAAGGGTAAAGACATATGAGGCCATAGTAAAGGGAGAAAATATAGAGAAACCCGGAATACCAGAATCATTTAAGGTCCTTATCAAGGAGATGCAGAGCCTTGGACTTGACGTAGAAGTCCTTTCAGCAGAAGGTAAGGAAATAAAAGTCAGCAAACCTGAGGATGAGATCATGAAAACTGTTGAAGAACTCGGGATAAATCTTGATGATGGAAAGGGTCTTTTGGATGGAGGACTCCTGGAGGAGGAAGCTAAGAAGGAAGCACAGGAACAAGAAAAAGCTGACCAGGCTGATCCTGTAGAGGCAATAGCGGACTTGAAGGAAGATGACCAGGAAAAGAAGAAAAAGAAGGCTAAACCCGAACTTTCCGATGAAGAAAAAGAGATCCAAAAACAGATCGAAGCAAGCAAGGAAGATGACGGAAAAGTCAAAAAAGGTAAAAAAGGGGAAAAGGGTAAAAAGGAAAAAGGCAAAGAAGAAAAAATTGAAGAAGAAAAAGCTAAAACTAAAAAATAAACTTTTTATATATTTCGAAAGGGCTTGATCATATGGTGGTTAATTTAGATGTTAGTAATTTTAATGCGATAAAAATCGGCTTGGCATCTCAAGAAAAAATAAGATCCTGGTCCAATGGCGAGGTCAAGAAGCCTGAGACGATCAATTACAGGACCTTGAAACCTGAAAAGGATGGGCTGTTCTGTGAGAGGATCTTTGGGCCTACCAAGGATTGGGAGTGTTACTGCGGTAAGTATAAAAGAGTCAGGTTCAAGGGCATTATATGTGAGAGGTGCGGAGTAGAAGTGACCCGGTCAAATGTCAGGAGAGAAAGAATGGGTCATATAGAGCTTGCCTGCCCGGTATCACATATATGGTTCTTTAAGGGTGTACCTTCCCGTATGGGATACATACTGGATTTAAGCCCAAAGGATCTTGAGAAAGTACTTTATTTTGACTCTTATATTATTACAAATGTTAATAAGGAAAAAATAAAGGTCGAGGATGAAGAATTAAAGCAGATTCAGGGGAAAGCTCTAAAAAGAGCTAAAGATCTTCACGAATTAAGAATAAAAGAGATACATGCCAGTCAGGACGAGATAATAGAGACAATAGAAGTAATAGATGAAGAAGAGCCCGACCTGGATGAAGAGGATAAGGAAGAAAATGACTCTGGGCGGGGTATAGATGGTAAGAATAAGGATAAAAAAGATGAAGCCGATGGTAAAGATGGTGAAGCCGTAGCCGGGGACGAACCGGAAGAGCGAAAAGATATGTCCCTGCTAAAGACCAGGGCACAGAAGACCAAATTAATAAAAGAAACTGGAAAAATGCTTGAAGAGGAAGAGGATATCTATTTAGAGGAAATTGAATTAATAAAGAGATCTACAACATTTTTCTCAAACATTGAAGAGAAGATGCTCGTCTCCGATGAAGCCCTGTTTAAAAAAATGTCAGAGATATATGGCGAATATTTTAGCGGTGATATGGGAGCTGAAGCAGTAAGGGAACTTCTAAGCAATATAGATTGTGAAAAAGAAACCGAAGAGCTTAAAGGCATTATAAAGAAATCCAAGGGCCAGAAAAAAAGCAGAAGCATAAAGAGACTCAAGATAATATCTTCATTTATCGGGTCCAGCAACAAACCGGATTATATGATACTTGAAGTATTGCCGGTAATACCACCCGACTTGAGACCAATGGTGCAGCTTGATGGCGGAAGATTTGCCACATCTGACCTGAATGACTTATACAGGAGGGTTATCAATAGGAATAACCGTCTGAAAAAGCTGCTGGAACTTGATGCACCTGAGATAATAATAAATAATGAAAAAAGGATGCTCCAGGAGGCGGTTGATGCACTCTTTGATAATGGAAGAAGGGGCCGTGCTGTCGTTGGAGCTGGAAACCGGCCATTAAAGTCCCTTAGTGATATGCTAAAGGGAAAACAGGGACGGTTCAGACAAAACCTTTTAGGCAAGAGAGTCGATTATTCCGGAAGATCTGTTATTGTTGTCAATCCAAATCTTTCTCTTGGCCAGTGTGGACTTCCCAAGAAGATCGCTCTTGAACTTTTTAAACCATTTGTGATGAAAAGACTTGTTGATGAAGGATATGCCCAGAATATAAAGAGTGCCAAGACTATGGTCGATAAGACAAGCGACGAGGTCTGGGACATACTTGAAGATGTCATCAGGAATCATCCTGTAATGTTAAACAGGGCTCCGACACTTCACAGGCTTGGTATACAGGCTTTTATGCCGATATTGATAGAAGGTAAAGCCATACAGATACATCCAATGGTCTGTCCGGCGTTTAATGCGGACTTTGATGGTGACCAGATGGCAGTTCATGTTCCTCTTTCTAATGAAGCTAAAGCGGAAGCGATGATACTTATGCTTTCTGTTAATAATATACTTTCACCCGCAAGCGGGGAACCTGTAGTGGTCCCCTCGCAGGATATGGTCCTGGGAGTCTATTACCTGACTTCCGAAAGAGAGAAAATAGAAGGCGAAGTGAGATTTTATAATAGTAGTGAGGATGCGCTGCTTGCATATAATTATAAAATAATATCGCTGCACACCCCTGTCAAGGTGAAAATGACCGATAAAATAATAAGGACCACAGTTGGAAGACTTATATTCAACCAGACTCTTCCTGAAGAATACCGGTTTGTGAATAAAGAGGTATCAAAGAAAGAGCTGATCGGGATCATTGCAGAGTGTATCGGAAAATTTCCACAGTCGGAGATAATCAAGATGCTGGATGCTATAAAGGCTGCCGGGTTTAAATATGCTACCTGGTCGGGTCTTACAATAGGTATAGATGATATTAAAATACCTGATGAAAAATATGGAATACTTAAAAAAGTAGAAGATAAGATCGAAAAAATAGATGACTACTTCAAGCAAGGCCTTATTACAGATTTTGAAAGGCATCAGAGGACTATCCAGACATGGTCCCAGGCTAATGAAGATGTAGCCAATGCCATGGAAAAGAATTTTGATAAATTCAATTCAGTATATATGATGGCTACCTCGGGTGCTCGTGGAAATATCAAGCAGCTCAGGCAGCTTGCAGGTATGAGAGGTCTTGTGGCAAATGCCCGTGGGGATATTATTGATAGTCCCATAAAATCCAATTTCAGGGAAGGGCTGGATGTACTTGAGTACTTTATTTCTACCCATGGTGCCAGGCAGGGGCTTGCAGACACAGCACTCCGTACAGCTGACTCCGGTTATCTTACCAGGAGACTGGTGGATGTTGCCCAGGACACTATGGTAACTATTAATGATTGTAAAACAGAGGAAGGGGTCTACCTTTATGTGCTTACACTTGAAGGGGAGCCCAATACAAACCTTGTAGGCAGGATAAGCCTGGAAGGTGTCAAGAGTCCTATTTCTAAGAAAGTAATAGTAGAGCCCGGAGAAGAGATAACCGATAGGCATCTGCAGAAATTTATCCATGCAAATATTGAAAATATCAGGGTAAGGTCCGTGATGAACTGTGAGGCTGATGAAGGTATCTGCCAGAAATGCTATGGACGTGATCTGGCTTCAGGAAAACTGGTTGAAATAGGCGAGGCAGTCGGTACGATCGCTGCGCAATCCATCGGTGAACCTGGAACACAGCTTACCATGCGTACATTCCACACAGGAGGTGTTGCCTCAACAGTTATCCAGAGGTTGATCAAGTCACCTGTTGAAGGTACTTTGATATTTAAAAAAGATCTCCTGGTCGATCTGGGCCTGAAGAAGAAGGATTTCACAGAAAAGGATACCAATGAGATCATGGAGATCAATATCGAACAGATACCGCATAAGCTTGTCTTCCAGGTAAAGATGGAGAGAGGCGATGTGGTGGACGTCATAATCCCCAAAGGAGAGATGCTCCAGATCAATAAGAATATAAAGGTAGCTGCGGGTGAGACTTTTGCCAAATTGATAATGACTGCAAAAAGAAAGACCCATGTCCATAAGCATGAAAAAACTTTTGAGGGTATTGATATAACAAGTGGTCTGCCAAGGGTAGTCGAGCTCTTTGAAGCAAGAAAACCAAAGGAGCACTCATTTATAGCTGAGATCTCCGGAAAGACAGAGATCCAGGATATTGATACCAAGTTCAGGATGATAACAATAAAAAGTAAAGACGGCAAACAGGAAAAAGCCTATCAGATACCCAGGAGGGCCAAACTTAATATCAAAAATGGAGATAAAATAAAAGCAGGCGATCAGATAACAGAGGGCCCCAGGAATCCACATGATATTTTAAGGATAAGCGGAATAAAGGATTGTCAGCAATACCTTGTAAAAGAGGTCCAGAATGTATATAAATCACAGGGTGTTGATATCAATGACAAACATATTGAAGTCATCGTAAGGCAGATGCTTAAAAAGATTACTATTATAGATCCTGGAGATACGGAATACCTGCCCGGACAACTTGTTGATAGATTGAACTTCAATAGAAAAAACAATGATCTTATATCAAACATGAAGCAACCGGCTACAGCTACCCAGGAGCTAATGGGTATCACAAAGGCCTCTCTTGCAACAGACAGCTTCCTGTCTGCAGCTTCATTCCAGGAAACCACAAGGGTGCTCACTGATGCTGCTCTTGAGAATAAAATAGACAGCCTTCACGGACTGAAGGAAAATGTAATAATAGGAAAGGCAATACCTGCAGGAACAGGTATGAATAAGTTAAAAAATCATGAACTTTCCTATCCCGGATACCATGAGGAAGAAAAAGATGAGATAGAGATCCTGCAGGAATCCGAAGAGGATGATCTAAGGGAGATAGAGATAAATATATAGGAATGAAAAAGTGGCTGAAACAGGCTTAGAATGTAGAATTTTAACCACTTTTTTTATTGACATTTTATACCTTAAGTGATAAATTCACTTTTCGTGTCTCAAAGGAGAATTTAAGTTTTTAACAGTTTTTTATCAAAGAATATTAATAATAAATAATAGTAAAGGTAAATTTGTATGCCTACTATCAATCAGCTAGTAAGAAAAGGTAGAAAGAAATTAGTCAAGAAGAAGAAGACTCCTGCCCTGCAGGAAAATCCATTGCGCCGCGGAGTATGTATAAGGGTGTATACTACTACTCCTAAAAAGCCTAATTCGGCCTTGAGGAAGGTAGCAAGGGTAAGGTTGACTAATGGACATGAAGTCACTGCATATATACCCGGGATCGGGCATAATCTGCAGGAACACTCGATCGTCCTTGTCAGGGGCGGAAGGGTAAAGGATCTTCCAGGTGTAAGGTATAAAATCATCCGTGGTGCTCTTGATGCTGCTGGTGTTGATGAAAGAAGATCAGGAAGGTCACGTTACGGAGCTAAAAAACCTAAGTAATTTTTTATTTTGAAGGAGATCGAATGGCAAGGAAAGGCAACACTCCAAAGAGAGCGGTTATCGTGGATCCGGTTTATAAAAGTAAGCTGGTCGCATACATGATTAAAAAGATTTTATTAAAAGGTAAAAAAAGTACAGCTGAATATATTGTTTATGGGAGCCTTAAACTTTTGGAGGAAAAAACTAAAGAAAATCCTCTGGAGATATTGGATAAGTGCATGGATAATGTCAAGCCTCTGCTGGAAGTAAAAGCCAGAAGAGTCGGAGGTGCGACATACCAGGTTCCGATAGAGGTATCTTCTAGTAGAGCTAATGCACTTGCTGTCAGATGGATAGTAGGCTTTGCAAGGAATAGGAAAGAAAGAACGATGAAGGAAAGGCTTGCTTCCGAGATACTGGATGGAGCAAGCAATACCGGAAGCAGTGTCAAGAAAAAAGAGGACCTGCATAAAATGGCTGATGCCAATAAGGCTTTTGCTCATTATAGATGGTAAATAGATTAAGATTATTGTAATTATTTGGATGGCCCGGGAATGTCAAGACAAGTATCACTAAAAAATACAAGAAATATTGGAATAACAGCGCATATAGATGCTGGTAAGACCACAACGACCGAAAGGATCCTGTATTATACAGGAAAGACCTATAAGATCGGCGAGGTCCACGATGGTGCTGCTGTTATGGACTGGATGGTCCAAGAACAGGAGAGAGGTATAACTATCACTTCTGCAGCTACGACTGCTTTCTGGAAGGACCACAGGATCAATGTTATAGATACACCCGGTCATGTTGATTTTACCGTAGAGGTCGAGAGGTCTCTCAGGGTACTTGATGGGATGATAGCTGTTTTTTGTGCTGTTGGCGGAGTTGAGCCTCAATCAGAGACAGTATGGAGGCAGGCAGTTAAATATAATGTGCCGCGTATTGCCTTTGTAAACAAGATGGACCGCAACGGGGCAGACTTTTTCTATGTATTGGATATGATCAAGAACAGGCTTAATGCAAATCCGATGCCCCTCCAAATACCTATAGGAAAAGAGGATAAGTTTGAAGGCATTATAGACCTCATAAGCATGAGGGCTATAATATATAAAGATGAGATGGGTATAAAGTTTGAATATGAAGATATACCTGAAGAGCTAAAGGCTACTGCTGAAAAATACAGGCAGGAGCTTATTGAGAATATTGCCAATTATAATGATTCTATCCTGAATAAATATGTAGAGAATGAACCGATAAGTGAACAGGAGCTAAAGAAGGCGGTAAGGGATATAACCATAAATGTAGAAGGTATCCCGGTTTTTTGTGGTTCTGCTTTTAAGAATAAAGGAGTCCAGCCTTTGCTGGATGCAGTAGTGGATTACATTCCCTCACCTCTGGAAGTCGTAGCACCAATAGGTATTAATCCCGATATCAATAAGGAAGCTACCAGGGCAGCAGATGATGAGGAACCTTTCTCAGGTCTGGTATTTAAGATAATGACTGACCCTTTTGTGGGTAGATTAAGTTATGTCAGGGTCTATTCAGGTACTCTTTCAAGTGGGATGCAGGTACTGAATGCTAATTCCGGAAAGAAAAGCAGGGTAGGAAAATTGCTGGAAATGCACGCGAATACCAGGGAGGAACTAAAGGAATCCTATTCAGGTGATATCATCGCTATCGTCGGTCTGAAGAATGTCCATACAGGCGATACCATAAGCGATATAAGGCACCCGATAAGATATGAATCAATAACATTTCCTGAGCCGGTATTGGCCATAGCCATTGAACCAAAAACTAAGGAAGACCAGGAAAAACTTGGTAGATCCCTATCGAAACTTACCGAGGAAGATCCGACATTTAGAGTCGAAACCGATAGTGAGACCGGTCAGACCATAATATCCGGAATGGGCGAGCTTCATCTGGAAATAATAGTCGACAGGCTCATGAGGGAATTTGGCGTAGATGCAAATGTAGGGAAACCACAGGTATCTTACCGGGAGACTATAACAAAGGAAGCTCAGATAGAAGGAAAGTATATCAGGCAAAGCGGTGGAAGGGGCCAGTACGGCCATGTTGTAGTGAAATTTGAACCTAATGAATACGGAAAGGGTTATGAATTTGAGGACAAGACAAAGGGTGGCGCAATACCCAGGGAATATATAAAGTCTATTAAAGGCGGTATTGAAGAAGCAATGGCAACTGGTGAAGTCGCAGGTTATCCTGTTGTGGATATAAAAGCGGTTCTTCTGGATGGCTCATACCATGAGGTAGATTCTTCCGAGATGGCCTTCAGGATAGCAGCTTCAAAGGCTTTTAGGGAAGCGATGAAAAAAACCCATCCCATACTACTGGAACCTGTAATGGAAGTAGAGGTAGTGGTTCCGGATAATTATATGGGAGAAGTCATCGGGGACCTCAATGCAAGAAGGGGAAAAGTATCTTCTGTAAATCTAAGGAATAAAAACAGGATAATAAAATCAGAAGTACCCCTATCAGAGATGTTTGGATATGCAACGGACCTGCGTTCGAAAACACAGGGAAGGGCTACGTTCAGTATGCAATTTACAAAATATGAACCTATGCCAGCGAATATCGCAGACGAGATCATCAATCGTTATAAAGGAAGCAGTATTGCTGTTTAGATATAAAATAAATATACCATCAAAGAAAGGATAAGGTATGGCTAAGGAAAAATTTGAAAGAACCAAGCCACATATAAACATTGGAACCATAGGCCACGTAGACCATGGGAAAACCACACTTACATCAGCTATTACAATGTGCCTGCAAAGCACGGGCCAGAGTGAAGCTGTACGTTCCTTTGATTCCATCGACAATGCCCCAGAAGAAAAGGAAAGAGGAATAACAATAGCTATAGCCCACGTGGAATATGAGACAGAAAACCGTCACTATGCCCACGTAGACTGCCCGGGACATGCTGACTATGTCAAAAACATGATAACAGGCGCAGCCCAGATGGACGGCGCAATACTTGTAGTATCAGCAGCAGACGGCCCCATGCCCCAGACAAGAGAGCATATACTCCTGGCCCGCCAGGTAGGAGTACCTTTTATAGTAGTATTTCTAAACAAGATAGACATGGTAGATGATCCGGAGCTTATAGAGCTTGTAGAGATGGAAGTAAGGGATCTGCTAAATGAATACGAATTCCCCGGAGACGATATACCAATAATAAAAGGTTCAGCTCTAAAAGCTATGGAATGCAACTGCACAGACAAAAAAGAGTGCGCCGACTGCAAGCAGATACTGGAGCTTATGGATGCAGTAGACTCCTATATACCTACACCAGAAAGAGATATAGAAAAACCATTCCTTATGCCTGTAGAGGATATATTCTCAATAACAGGAAGAGGAACAGTGGTAACAGGCAGGATCGAAAGAGGAATAGTAAAGATCCAGGAAAATGTTGAGATCATAGGTATAAGGCCAGAAAATACAAAGACAGTAGTAACAGGTATCGAGATGTTTAGGAAGCTTCTTGATGAAGGCCGTGCAGGAGATAATGTAGGTCTACTCTTAAGGGGAGTGGACAAAGAAGGAGTTGAAAGAGGTCAGGTAATAGCAAAACCAGGCTCAATAACACCTCATGCACACTTTAAGGCAAGAGTATATGTACTTTCTAAAAATGAAGGCGGACGCCATACACCATTCTTTAATGGTTACAGGCCCCAGTTTTATTTCAGGACAACAGATGTCACAGGTTCCATAGGACTTGAAGAAGGCGTAGAGATGGTAATGCCTGGTGATAATACAGATATGGAAATAAAGCTCATAGCGCCAATAGCCATGGAAGAAGGACAGAGATTCGCCATACGTGAAGGCGGCAGGACAATAGGTGCCGGCAGTGTTATAAGCGTTATTGAGTAAGATGGAAACTGCAGTCTGATAGACTGACAGGACCAATATCTCAATATGTAAATTACAGAAAAAAACGTCTAATATTTTGGTTGACAACATATTGATATAGTGCTAACTTATTAGCTTGCGCTTTCTATTAGAAAACATTAATAATTGGTTGTAAGATGAGACAAATAATTACACTTGAATGTACTGATTGCAAGAGAAGAAATTATAGTAGTGATAAAAATAAAAGGAATACTCCTGACAGGTTGGAATTAAAGAAGTACTGTAAGTGGTGCAGAAAGCACACTACCCACAAAGAGACCAGATAGGGCTGTAGCTCCAATTGGTAGAGCACCGGTCTCCAAAACCGGGTGTTGGGGGTTCGAGTCCCTCCAGCCCTGCCAGAGTTGACAATTGAATATAGATAGAATGGTAAAGGCTAAGCGGGCGAACGTGGTGGATCCACGTTTGCAGGACTCGAAAAGACGGACTGAGCTGAAGGCGAGGGAGTCTGCGGCTCTGCAGCGAACGAAGTGAGACGAAAGACCGAGTCCCTCCAGCCCTGCCAGAGTTGACAATTGAATATAGATAGAATGGTAAAG
>CAZKVA010000017.1:0-17195 GCA_964556035.1 uncultured Actinomycetota bacterium | reverse complement strand
TGGTACATTGCTAATGCGTCGTTTTGCCTCGAATCTCACTATTTTATTATCCGACAATTCAATATCCAGTTTCCGGACAGACTCCTAATAAAATACATAAATAATATATAATTTTATCTCTTTGAAAACTGCGGTTTTTTCCTGGCTTTCTTCAGACCGTATTTCTTTCTTTCTTTCATCCTTGAATCCCTGGTAAGAAATCCTTCACGCTTCAGGATATCCCTGTATTCTCCATTTATTTCAAGCAACGCTCGGGAGATCCCATGCCTTAATGCTCCAGCCTGGCCGCTGATACCTCCGCCTAATAATTGAGCCACTACATCATATGCACTGTCGGTATTTGTAAGCTTTAAGGGTTCGACTATCATCGTCGTTAAAGCTTCTCTATTAAAATACTCTTTAAAATCTTTTTGATTTACTATTATTTTCCCTTCTCCAGGGACAAGCCTTACTTTGGCAGTTGAATTCTTTCTTCTGCCCGTCGCATAATAATTAACTTTTTCAGCCACTTATAACTCCTTTACAGGTCTATTATTTCAGGATTTTGAGCTTTATGAGGATGATCAGGCCCACTATAGACTTTTAGCTTCCTGAGTACTATCCTTCCAAGAGTATTATGGGGGATCATGCCCCGTACAGCATTCTTTATCACAAATTCCGGATTTTTTTTCAGCATATCTTCCAGATTTGTTTCCTTCAGGTTTCCCACATAACCGGAATGGCGGTAATACTTTTTATCCTCAAGCTTATTCCCACCTTTTACTTTTATTTTCTCTGCATTTATGATAATTACAAAATCGCCACAATCAACATGCGGTGTAAAGGTCGGTTTATCCTTACCACGCAGTTTTTTGGCAATTTCAGTAGCTAATCTGCCCAGGATCCTATCCGTTGCATCAACTACATACCATTTTCTTTTTATTTCTTCTCTTTTTAAATTAAATGTCTTTGTTCCTACATTTACCATAAATTCCTCCACATATGATATCAATACTCTACTCTGGTTAAAAACAGCCCACAGGCCGGTGCCATGCTTGAAGCAAAATTTACGCCTCCTCCGGCAATAGCCTTCTTTAGATCTTCCAGATCTCTCTCACCTCTGCCCACCTCTAATATGGTGCCTACCATTATCCTTACCATATTATATAAAAATGAATTTGCCACTATCTTAAATGTTATGACACCTTCATCACTATTTGTGACAGTAAATTTATATATTCTTCTTATAGTAGATACGCCTGAAAGGCTGGAACTTGCAAAAGATGCAAAATCCCTACTCCCCACAAATATCCTTGCAGCTCTTTTCATCAGGTGCATATCAAGTCCGCGGGTCACGAGTATACTATACTTTTTCAAAAAAACACTCTGATAATTGGAATTTGCTACATAATACCTGTACTCCCTGGATTTTGCGTCCCTTCTGGAATCAAAGGAAAGAGGTATTTTCTTCATCTCTTTTATTCCGATATCTTCAGGCAACACCCTGTTTACCGACCATTTAAAACGGTAAAGATCAAGCCCGACTCCAGTTTTAAAATTTATTACTTGCCCCCGTGCGTGGACTCCCGCATCGGTCCTTCCGGCATATTGAAGGATTGTCTTGTGTCCAAGTACAATTGATATTGCCTGGGTCAATTCTTCCTGGATGGTCCTTGTACCTTCCGATTGAACCTGAAAACCATTGAAGCCGGTACCATCATACTCGACTATAGCCAAATAATTATTCATAATATATTGGCCTGTTTCATCTTTAATTTTCAAACAACAAAATCCTTATATTATCCGTATATGAGACTCAGGCGGGATATTCCCGATATGAGCTTATTCGACCAATTCCATTATTACCAGCTTTGCACCATCGCCGAGCCTGTTTTTGTATTTTACAATTCTTGTAAAACCGCTGGATTTCTGGTACATGCTCGGTGCGACTTCATTAAAAAGTTTTCTGACAGTATAGGTATTTCCAATCAAGCGGATACAGTTTCTCCTGGATGCCAGATTATCGTTTTTGGCTATACCTATTAATTTATCCACAAAACCGCGCAATTGTTTAGCTTTTGGAAGTGTTGTCGTGATCCTTCTATTTTCAAATAATGAAATTGCAAGGTTTCTCATAATCGATTTCTGGTGGGCACTACTTCCACCGAATTTCTTTCCCTTCTTTGGCACAACCATTTCTATTTCTCCCGATCATTATTTTTTCTTAAAAGATAACCCAAGTTCCTTGATCTTGTCCTTTACTTCCTGGATCGATTTCTGGCCAAAATTCCTGATATCCAGAAGTTCGTCTTCAGCATACTCAAGGAGTTTCTCTACAGTATCTACTCCCTCTCTCTTCAAACAATTATATGCCCTGACAGATAATTCAAGTTCTTCGATCGTAGGATATTCCTGCTTATCATCTTCTTCTTCGATCTCCTCAAAAATAGGCATATCTTTCTGGGTCTCATCTGAGAGATCGATTAAAAGAGCCATATAGTCATTTATTATCTTTGAAGCCTGGCTCAAGGCATCTTCAGGTTTTATACTTCCATTTGTCTTTATCTCGACTGAAAGCTTGTCAAAGTTTGTCATCTGGCCGACCCTGGTATTGTCAACCTTGAATGATACTATTTTTACAGGTGAGAAAATAGTATCCAGGGGAATAACGCCTAATGGTTCTCCCTCTATTGTATTTTCTTCAGCTGTCCTATAACCCTTATCTTTTTCAACCTTCATCTCTGCTTTTATACTTCCCTTTTTGGTCAAGGTGCATATATAGCCGTCAGGATTTATAACTTCTACTTCAGCAGGCAGACTGATATCAGCCGCTGTTACTTCTCCGGATCCTTTTTTATCCAGTTTCAATATAACCGGATCATCTCCTTCAAGCTTGAAGACAATATCCTTCAAGTTAGCAGTAAACTCTATCATGTCTTCTCTCATACCTTCAATAGTAGAAAATTCATGCATGGTGGTTTCCATTTTGATCTGGGTTATACCTACACCTTCTATTGAAGATAGCAGGACTCTCCTGATCGAATTCCCCAAAGTATGTCCAAAGCCTCTTTCAAGGGGTTCTATTACAAACTCACCCTGAAAATCATCTTTAGAGCTGACCTTAACATTAGGTTTATGCATTTTTAACAATTTATATCAACCTCCCAAAGAAAGTAAATTATTATTTTGAGTAGAGCTCTACGATTATCTGCTCATTTACCGGTGCCTGTATGTCTTCTCTTTCAGGAAGCCTCAAGATCTTTCCTTTTAGATTTTCGAGATCCGATTCCAGCCACTTAGGAATACTTATGGTACCGCCTGATTCTTTTGCCTCAAGTATCGGCATTATTTCTTTACTTCCAGGAGCAATACTTATTTCCTGGCCCTCTTTTACAGGATAGGAACCTATATCCACTTTTTTACCATCCACCAGTAGATGCCCGTGATTTATAAGTTGCCTGGCCTGGGCCCTTGAAGTCGCAAATCCCATTATATAAACAATATTATCCAAACGTGTCTCAAGAAGCTGCAGCAGGATCTCACCAGTAATACCCCTGGTCTTTACCGCTTTTTTATAATAATTAGAGAACTGTCTTTC
Source organism: uncultured Actinomycetota bacterium (assembly GCA_964556035.1). GTDB lineage: Bacteria > Actinomycetota > Humimicrobiia > Humimicrobiales > Humimicrobiaceae > M55B120. The sequence goes on along the minus strand of CAZKVA010000017.1, from coordinate 13,618 downwards.
AAGTACCCCATAATATCTTTTTGCTTTCTGTTTTTCCCGAAGCTGTATAGAGTATTCTGTTTCGACTACTCTCCTTTTTGCTCTCTGTCCGGGAGCATAGGGCTTCTTTTCTATTCCACATTTATCTGAGAAACATCTTTGTCCTTTAAGAAATAATTTCTCTTTTTCTCTCCTGCATTGTTTGCAAGCTGCAATTTTAACCACTGCCATTCTATTTAAACTCCTTCTGTATGATTATTAGACTCTACGTCTTTTAGGTAGTCTGCATCCATTATGTGGAACCGGGGTAACATCTATAATGGCACCTATTTCCAGACCCGCGGCCTGAAGCGACCTAACGGCAGTTTCCCTGCCGGACCCTACTCCTTTTACCCTTACATCCACCTTCGCAAGACCATGCTCCTGGGCATTTTTTGCCACAACTGTAGCTGTTATCTGCGCTGCATAAGGGGTGCTCTTTCTTGAACCCTTAAAACCCTGTCCGCCTGAGCTTCCCCATGCGACAGTATTGCCCTGCTGATCGGTTATATTTACTATAGTATTATTAAAAGTAGATTGTATGTGAGCTATCCCATAAGGTACATTCTTTTTATCTTTATTTTTTATTCTTTTTTTTGCGGTATTTTTCTTAGCCAAATCTACCCCCTGTATTTATATTATTTACTAGCAACATTTTTCCTGATGCCAACACCTTTTTTACGGCCCTTCCTGGTCCTTGCATTGGTATGGGTTCTCTGACCTCTTACAGGAAGTCCGCGCCTGTGCATTATCCCGCGGTATGAATTGATCTCTATGAGCCTTTTTATATTCTGGCTCACTTCTCTTCTTAAATCTCCCTCGATCTTTAGATTGTTTTCGAGATAATCCCTTATTTTTACTACTTCTTCTTCAGTCAGGTCTTTGGCCTTGGTATCCTTTTTAATGCCGAGATCATCTAATATCTTCTCAGCTGTTGAGCGCCCTACGCCAAAAATATAAGTAAGAGAAATGTTAACATGTTTTTCATTAGGTATGTCTACCCCTGCGATCCTTACCAAGTTTATACCTCCTTAGCCTTGTTTCTGTTTATGTCTCGGATTTTTACATATGATCATTACTTTGCCTTCTCTTTTAATAACCCGGCAATCATTACATATTTTTTTAACTGATGGTTTGACTTTCATCTTATTTCCTCTTTCCATCAAAAATTATTTTTTTAATCATCAATATTTAGTTCTGTCTATTTCTTCCTGTATGTTATTCTGCCCTTGGAAAGATCATAAGGTGATATTTCCACTTTTACCGTATCTCCCGGCAAGATCTTTATATAATGCATCCTCATCTTGCCTGATATATGAGCCAATAATTTATGACCATTTTCCAGTTCTACCCTGAACATAGCATTAGGAAGTGCTTCCAAAATCTTTCCTTCGGCTTCTATAATGCCTTCTTTTTTAGAGATATCCTTACCTCCTGTTGTTTAATAAAATGCTTAAATTAGCGCAAATACGTAGGTTACCAAAAAACCTCTTACATGTCTACTAATTTATCACTTATTCTCGTCAGTCCGGACTATATTCTTGTCAATATAAGCGGTCCGTCCCGGGTGATCGCAACAGAATCCTCAAAGTGGCATGATAACTTTCTATCAGTCGTAGCCACTGTCCACATATCCTCAAGTATCTCGACATCACTTTTACCTTCATTGAGCATGGGCTCTATTGCAAGTACCATTCCTTTTTTTAAGAGCGGCCCTTGCCCAGGTGGTCCGTAATTCAATATTTGGGGATCTTCATGCATCTTTTTCCCGATCCCATGCCCTACAAAATCCTTTACTACGGAAAATCCTGATGAAAGAGCTCTTTTTTCTATACAGTTGGAAATATCAGATAATCTATTTCCGGCTATGCATTTATCGATCGCTTTATCAAGTGCCTCACTGGTAGCTTTCCAGAGCTTTTCCGCAGTAGCATTTACTCTGCCTACCTTAAAGGTCCTGGCTGCATCTCCATAAAAACCATTCTTCTTAACCCCTACATCAATGGATACCAGATCTCCATTATCTATCTTTTTCTTTCCGGGAATACCATGTACTACTTCTTCATTTATTGAAATGCATACACTGCTCGGATAGGCTCTGCTTGAAATTCTTCCCATATAACCCTTAAATGCAGGAATGGCCCCATAGGACCTTATCATCTTTTCAGCTATCCTGTCGATCTCCCTGCCTGTGATACCAGGTTCCATTAAATCTTCCATTTTCAAAAGAACTCTGGCAACAATTTGACCAGCTTCTTTCATAATCTCTATCTCAGCAGCTGATTTACAAATTATCATAGACTTTTCAATATCCTTTCAGTTATTTCCTCTTCTGTACCCAGACCATCAATATCCACAAGTACTCCGCTTTTACTATAATATTCAATAAGAGGCTGGGTCTCTTTCTCATATATCTCCAAGCGGTGCGTGATAACTTCCTCTTCATCATCTTTGCGGATAAAAAGTTCTCCTCCGCATTCGGGACATGGCGCGCCATTACTGCTCTCTGCCACACTTGTTATCTTTTGACATTCTTTGCACGTCCTTCTCATGCCAAGCCTGTTTATTATTTCACTATTATCAACAGCGATATTTATTACATGATCCAGTCCGGTCCCTATCTCTTTAAGCATTTCTGCAAACTTTTTGGCCTGCGCCAGGTTTCTTGGAAAACCGTCCATAAGAAATCCATTCTCTGCAGAATCCCCCTGAATGAAATTCTTTATTATTTCAATGACCAGCTCGTCAGTGACCAGCTTACCGCTTTCTACAAAACTCTTTGCCTTTAACCCCAATCCTGTCTCATTTTTTATCTCTTTCCGGAGAATATCTCCTGTTGAGACATGCGGGATATCAAATTTTTTAGAGATCTTCTTTGCCTGTGTACCCTTGCCGGCACCGGGAGCTCCCAGCATAACTATCCTCATTTTAAAAATCCTTCATAGTCCCTCATCGTCAACTGGGATTCAAGTTGTCTCATTGTATCAAGTGCAACACCTACTGTGATCAGTATGGATGTCCCTCCAAACCTGAAGGGTATTTGTAAATAATTTATTAAAACCTCCGGAAGCAGAGCCACGATTGCAAGGAAGACCGCACCTGGAAGTGTTATCCTATTAAGGACATTAGTCAGGTAATCAGCTGTATTCCTTCCGGGTCTTATGCCGGGTATAAATCCTCCATACCTTCTTAGATTATCAGCGGTATCTATGGGATTAAAAGTAATAGCAGTATAAAAATATGCAAATATAATAATAAGTATAGTATAGCTTATTGCATATATGGGATTTATATTCCCCTGGGCAGACGGACTAAGCGCGTCTGCAAAAGATTGTATCCACCGGATCGGGATAAATTGCGCAATAGTGGCAGGGAATAGAAGGATAGCAATTGCAAGTATGATAGGCATTACACCAGACTGGTTTACCTTTAACGGCAGATAAGTACTCTGTCCGCCAAAGACTTTCCGGCCCACTACCCTCTTGGCATACTGTACGGGAATTTTCCTCTCACCCTGTTGTATCATTATGATAGCCATTATTATACCTATCGTAAGGATCACAAATAAGGCCAGGAAAAAATAATTTGTACCCTGCAGCCTGAAAAGGCTTATTAGCTGTCCCGGCATCCTTGAAACTATATTAGCAAATATAATAAGGGATATACCATTTCCTATCCCATGGATATTGATAAGCTCTCCCAACCACATTATAAGTGTTGTACCAGCTGTTAGTGTTATTACTATCAGCACGACATTGGGAATATTAAAATTCGGTATGGCTCCAAAATTCCTGAAGAAAAATGTCATAGTCACTGACTGGATAAGAGCAAGCGCTACCGTAAGATATCTTGAGATCTGGTTTATTTTCCTGCGGCCGCCCTCACCTTGCTTGGAAAGCTGCTCCAACCTGGGTATTACTACCTGCAGGAGTTGCATGATGATAGTTGCGGTAATATAGGGCATGATACCGAGTGAAAATACTGCAAAATTACCCAGTGCGCCTCCGGCAAAAAGGTCCATCATGCCAAGTACGCCTGTTTCTACCTGGGCCAGTATCACCGTGGCATCTACACCGGGAATAGTTATATTGGCCCCCAGCCTGTAAATAGCAAGGATCCCAATAGTAAATAATATTTTATTTCTTATCTCTCTTATTCTGAAAGCTGTTAACAGCGCTCTAAGCACTAGACTACCTCCGCTTTTCCTCCAGCCTTTTCTATTTTTGCAGACGCACTTCCACTAAAAGCATTTGCCTTTACAGTAAGCTTCTTGGATAACTCGCCATTACCCAGGACTTTTAAAGGAGAGTCTTTTTTCTTCATTATAAGACCCTTCTCATCAAGTAGCTTATAATCAATAGTGCTGCCTTCCTTGAAATCCTCAAGATCACCTACATTTACAATATTAAATACTCTTTTCCTAAGATTCTTAAAACCTTTAAGATGTGGAACCCTTCTCTGCAGGGGCATCTGCCCACCTTCAAAACCTATCCTGGTCTTTCCACCTGAACGGGATAATTGTCCCTTGGTGCCTCTTCCGCTGGTAGTTCCATGTCCGGAACCATCTCCGCGGCCCACTCTCTTTTTCTTCTTCAACGATTTAGGGGATTCTAATTCACTGAGTTTCACTGTTTTTCCTCCCAATATTATTAAAACTTCTTTTTAGACAGATAATTTATATCAATTTAGATCTTCGGTCCCGGTCTTCCCACGTATTTCTGCGATCTGTTCAGGAGACTTAAGCGACTTCAGCCCATTAACTGTGGCATTTACAACACTTAAAGCATTTGAACTGCCCAGTGATTTGGTCAATATATTTTTTACTCCTGCAAGTTCCAGTATGATCCTTACCGGTCCGCCTGCGATTACTCCCTTACCATGTGATGCCGGTTTCATAAAAACATTTCCTGCACCGCTGCGTGCATTTACCTGATAAGGAATGGTGCCTTTGGCAAGAGGTATCTTGAATATATTCTTTTTTGCATCATTCACGCCTTTTTGTATAGCAGTTGAGACTTCATTTGCTTTCCCGAAACCAACTCCTACTTTCCCCTTCATGTCTCCTACTGCTACCAGGGCGCTAAAACTAAATCTTCTTCCGCCTTTTACTACTTTTGCAACCCTGTTTATCTTTATTACTTTTTCGGCTAGGTCTGTATTCTCAGATACTTTTGCCACTAGCGATCCTCCTTTAAATATACTAAAATTTTAATCCGCCTTTACGGGCGCCTTCTGCAAGTGCCTTGATCCTGCCGTGATATTTATATCCGCTTCTGTCAAATACTATCATATCAATTTTTTTATCAAGAGCTTTCTTTGCCAGTGCTTCACCGGTCCTAAAGCTTATATCTATTTTCCCCTTATCTTCCTTTTTGGTATCAATATCCTTGCTTGATATCCCTAAAAGTGTCCTGCCTGTCACATTGTCGATTATCTGACCGTATATATACTTTGAGCTGCGGAATACGCTAAGCCTCGGTCTTGAAAAATTATCCTTTATTTTTAGGCGGGATCTTATTTTTCTTTTAAACTTATTATCTTTTCTCTGTATTTTTGTCTTCATTTATTCTCCTGTTAAATTAACTGGCTGCAGCCGCTGCAGCTTTTCCAACTTTACGCCTGATGATCTCATCAGAATACTTTATCCCTTTACCCTTATAGGGTTCAGGCGGCCTTATCTTTCTTATATTTGCAGCTGTTTCTCCTACGATCTGCTTATCGATACCTTTTACAATAATAGTAGTATTATCAGGAACTTCAAAAGTTATACCTTCGGGTTTTTTAAAAGCTACCGGATTTGAATATCCTACAAGCATCTCAAGATCACTTCCCTTAAGGCTGGTCCTGTATCCTACCCCTACTATCTTTAAAGTCTTGGAAAATCCTTCCGAAACCCCGAGTACCATATTATTTAACAGGCTTCTGTATAAACCAAATTTTGACCTCACTTCTTTGCTTGCAGAAAGAGGCCTTATGATCACATTATCTTCCTCACGGTCTATTTTGACAGCTTTTCCATCATATTCCTGATGTAGCTCTCCAAGCTTTCCCTTTACAGAAATACTGTTTTTTTCTATTTTTATTTCAACGCCATCCGGAACAACTACTGGCTTCTTACCTATCCTGGACAAAATAGAACTCCTCTCTTATTACCAAACTGAACAGATCACTTCGCCGCCTATTCCAGATTCCTTTGCCTTTGAATCTGTAAGCACGCCCTTAGAAGTGGACACCATAACTACTCCCAGTCCACCCATGACCTTAGGTATTTTATCTTTTTCTGCATATACTCTAAGTCCTGGCTTGCTGATCCTTTTTAGACCGCTGATAGCACAGTTCCCATTTTTATTATATTTTAGATTTACTTTTATTACGCCCTGGATACCTTCGTCTTTCCTGACCTCATGGCTTCTTATATAACCTTCTTCATCAAGGATATTTGTAATATCAGCCTTGAATTTTGAAAAAGGTATAACCACGGTATCCATATTAGCTGTGTAAGCATTTTTAATCCTTGCCAACATATCGGCAACGGGATCAGACATATACGACATAAATTTCTCCTTTTACCAACTGGACTTGGTCAGTCCGGGAATCTTCCCTTCATGTGCCAATTCTCTTAAACAAATACGGCACAACCCGAATTTCCTAAAATAACCTCTCGGCCTGCCGCACCTAAAACATCTATTATATTGCCTTGTCTTGTATTTCGGTTCTCTTTTTTGTTTTGCTATTAATGATTTCTTAGCCACAGAGTCCTCCTACTGGCTCGAATTATTATTTCTAAACGGAAATCCGAATTCTGTTAAAAGGCCCAATCCATTGGAATCATCAACCGATGAAGTAGCAATAGTTATATTCATTCCCTTTACGGATTCTACCTTATCATAGTTTATTTCCGGGAAGATCAGCTGATCCTTGATCCCCATGGTGTAATTACCAGCACCATCAAAACTTTTTTTGGACAATCCCCTGAAGTCCCTTACTCTCGGCAGCGAAATACTTAATAGCCGGTCAAGGAATTCATACATCATATTTCCCCTGAGTGTTACCATGCAGCCAATGGGATTGCCTTCTCTTACCTTGAATGCGGCAATGGACTTCTTTGCTTTTGTAATAATTGGTCTTTGTCCGGTTATTACTGCCAGGTCCTCGCTTGCAGAATCAAGCTCTTTTATATTCTCAGTCGCTGAGCCTACTCCCATATTTATACAGATCTTCAGTAATTTTGGGATCTCCATTATATTTTTGTACTTCCCGCTCTTCATGAGTTTGGGTACTATTTCTTTTATATACTTTTCTTTAAGTCTGGGTTTCATCTATACACCTCAAGCAATATCTTAAATCTGCTGATTACATTTTTTACAAACTCTGGATTTATGGCCAGCTCCACTTATATCAAATCCCATTCTGGCAGGTTTCCCGCAATTAGGACATACTACCCTGACATTTGAGATACTAATAGGACCTTCTTTCTTGATTATGCCACCCGGCTTACTCTGATCCTTCTGCCTTGCATGTTTTTTTACTATATTGGCCCCTTCTACAAAAACTTTTCCATCCTCATTATTGATCCTCAGGACCTTTCCTAATTTTCCCCTATCCTTGCCTTTTACGATCTTTACCTTGTCATTTACTTTTATCTTTAGCATTTAAGTCTCCTAATTATAATACTTCCGGTGAAAGAGATACTATCTTCATAAAATTCTTTTCTCTCAGTTCCCTGGCTACAGGGCCGAAGATCCTGGTCCCTCTGGGGTTATTGGTATCATCAATAATAACTGCGGCATTCTCATCAAACCTGATATATGAACCATCAGGTCTTCTACACTCTTTTTTTGACCTTACAAGTACAGCCTTTACAATTTCACTCTTCTTGACTACCCCGCCCGGATTAGCGACTTTTACAGTAGCTACAAAAATATCACCTATGCGGGCATATCTTCTTTTGGACCCGCCAAGAACCTTTATGCATTTTATTTCTTTTGCACCTGTATTATCGGCGATCTTTACTTTGCTTTCCGCTTGAATCATCTTATTTTCCTTCTCTATTCCGCTTTTTTGACAACTTCTTCCAGCCTCCATCTCTTAGTCTTGCTCAAAGGCCTGGTTTCAGTAATCTTTACTATATCTCCTAGCTTGCCGTCCTGCTTGGGATCATGTGCTTTATACTTTTTCATTCTTCTTAAAATCTTATTATATAGAGGATGTTTATAATGAGACTCTACAGCAACAACAATGGTCTTTTCCATTTTGTCACTCACTATTGTACCTATTCTCGTTTTTCTATTTGCCCTATCCAAAAAAATCCCCCTTACTTGATTTCACTACTGGTTTTAGTCTTTTTATCATCCTTTTTGCCGGTCTTTTTTACTGATGTCTTCTTTGTAGCCGGACTTTTTTTCTTTGCCCTGGTCTTTGTAGCTTTCAGACCCAAGTTTATTCCCAATTCTTTTTCACGTATCAATGTCTCTATCCTGGCTATATCCCTGCCCAGATCACCAATAGCCTGTGTATTTTCAATCTGGCCTATGGCTTTCTGAAACTTTAGAGTAAAGAGGTTCTTCTTAATATCATTAAGCTTTCCTTCAAGTTCCTCTCTTGTCTGTTCTCTTATATCACTTGCTCTCATTTTTATTCCAATCAGTCTTACTATTCGCCGTAAATAAACTTGGTCTTTATTGATAATTTATTTGAAGCCAGCCTTATAGCTTCTTTTGCAACATCTAGACTTACCCCGGAGAGTTCGAACATCACTTTTCCAGGTTTCACAACAGCAACCCAGCTCTCGGGAGCACCCTTGCCGCCTCCCATACGAGTCTCAGCCGGTTTTTTGGTTATTGGTTTATGAGGAAAGACACTTATCCATACCTTGCCGCCCCTTTTAATATGCCTGGTAAGAGCAACTCTTGCAGCTTCCAATTGCTTACTGGTTACCCAGCCTGGTTCAAGTGCTTGCAGACCATATTCTCCAAAAGCAAGGTTTGTACCTCCCTTTGAATTTCCTTTCATCCTGCCTCTATGAACTTTTCTGTGCTTAACCCTTTTTGGCATTAACATCGCTGACATGAATATCTCCTAACTTAAACCTTTTCTTTATCTTCTTTTATCTTGCTATCTTTTTTTGTACCAGCTTTTCCTGTTTCTTTCTTGCCGGTCTTCATTTTAGCCTCTTTGGCTTTTTCTAAAATTCTTTCTTCTGCCTTGCTTTCTATGGCTTCATCTTTTTTGTCTTTAACTATTTCTACCTTTTTATCCTCAGCTACTTTTGCTTTAGCCTCTTTCTTTTCCGGAACATCATTGCCGGACCTTTTATCTGGTGCAGCTCTTCCGGTATCTCTACGCTGCCCAAACCTTTTTCTTGGCCTATCCTTCTTTTTTTCCTCAGGTTTATCTATCATAGAAGTCTCTTCGCCATTATCCTTAAAAATAAGATCGCCCAGGTATAACCAGACTTTTACACCGATCTTTCCGAAAGTGGTCTTGGCCTCTATAAAACCATAATCTATATCTGCCCTCAAAGTATGAAGCGGCACCCTGCCTTCCCTGTACCATTCGGTTCTTGCCATTTCAGCTCCGCCAAGCCTGCCTGAACACTGTACCTTTACTCCTTTTGCTCCTGCTTTCATCGATAAAGTCATGGCTTTTTTCATAGCCTTCCTGAAGCTTACCCTGCCTACCAGCTGGCCTGCGATACTCTCAGCTACCAGCTTTGCCACAAGTTCGGGTTTTTTAACCTCGACTATATTTAACTGAATAATATTTCCAGTGGTATCTTCGATCAATTTCCTTATCTCATTGATAGTGGCACCTCTCCGCCCGATCACCATTCCGGGTTTTGATGTATGCATATCAATTTTGACTTCTTCAACGGTCCTCTCTATCTCTATTTTAGAGATACCTGCATTTCCCAGTTGTTCTTCAATTAATTTCCTGATAATAAGATCTTCTTTTAATAGTTTCGCATAATCCTTGGTTGCAAACCATCTGGATTGCCATCCCTTATTTATCCCTAATCTTAGTCCTATCGGATTAACCTTTTGACCCATTACCCTTAGCCTCCTCTTCTCTGCCATCAGAAACGATCACGGTCAAATGTGAAGTCCTTTTTCTTATCTTTGTAGCCCTTCCTCTTGCTCTGGGCCTGAATCTTTTAAGTATTGGACCTTCATTAATAAATATTTTTTCTACCACCAGATCATCTTCATTCATTTTATGATTCTCGGTAGCATTTGCTGCTGCGCTCTGAACCGCTTTCCTGATTATCAGAGCCGCTTTTTTTGTAGTGAATGTAAGTAAGTCTACTGCATCATCCACTCTTTTAGCTCTTATAGCATCTGCTACATATCTTAATTTTCTTGGCGATATTCTAATAAATTTTTCAACTGCCTTAGCTTCCAAGCTATTGCCCCCTTGCTAAACTGCCTTTATCAATTTGTGACTTTTGCCACGCTTTCGCTTTTACCTTTAAATATATGCGGTCTTATGGACCTTGTTGGTGCGAATTCACCTAATTTATGCCCTACCATTGATTCTGAAATAAAGATAGGAACATGCCTCCTACCATCATGGACCGCAATAGTATGCCCCACCATTTCAGGAAATACTGTCGAAGCCCTTGACCAGGTCCTTACGATCTTCTTGTCACCGACTTCATTTAATTTATTAATCTTTTCTAGAAGTTTCTCTTCTATGAAAGGTCCTTTTTTTAAAGACCTTGACATAAGTATCCTCCTCTGGTTAAAACCTTATTTGTTTCTTCTTCTAACAATATACTTGTCAGTAGCCTTATTTTTATGCCTTGTCCTATGTCCCAGGGTAGGCTTACCCCATGGTGTGACAGGATCCCTTCCGGAACTTTTATTCTTTCCTTCACCGCCGCCATGAGGATGATCTACCGGGTTCATGGCCGTACCTCTGACTGTGGGCCTTACCCCCAGCCATCTTTTCCTTCCTGCTTTACCGAGATTTATGATCTCATGGCTGGTATTTCCGATCTGGCCTATAGTCGCCCTGCAAGCCAACCTTACAAGTCTTACCTCTCCGGAAGGAAGTTTAATATTTGCATATTTACCTTCCTTTGCGAGAAGTTGCGCAAATCCTCCAGCGGACCTTACAAGCTCGGCCCCCTTGCCCTCTTTGAGCTCAATATTGTGTATTATGGTACCAACAGGAATACTGGCGATAGGAAGGCTGTTTCCCACTTTTATATCAGCTTTTTCACCGGACATGACCTTGTCTCCTACCTTTAACTTAAGCGGAGCAAGTATATATTTTTTCTCTCCATCATTGTAGACCAGGAGAGCTATCCTTGCGCTTCTATTCGGATCATATTCAATATTAGTAACCTTTGCAGGGATACCGTCTTTTGTTCTTTTAAAATCAATTATCCTGTATAACCTTTTATGTCCGCCTCCGCTATGCCTTCTTGTTATCCTTCCGGCAGAATTACGCCCCGCTTTTTTATTAAGGGTGCTGGTAAGTAATTTCTCAGGCCTCTTTTTTGAGAGATCCGAAAAATCTGCCACCGATGCCCCCCTCCTGCCCGGAGTGGTGGGTTTATATTTTCTTATAGCCAACTTCTATACCTCCATACTGGATCAAACCGATTCAAAGAAATCGATCTTGTCTTTTTTACTAAGAGAAACAACAGCTTTTTTCCTTCTTGAGCTTCTACCGATAGATTTGCCCAGTCTCCTGGGTTTGGACTTAATATTGCTGGTGCTTATTTTTACGACCTTTACATTAAATATCTCTTCGATAGCACTCTTTATCTGGCTCTTTGTCGCCCTCAGGTCAACAAAAAAAGAATATCTTTTATCTTGAACTCCGGCGTAGCTTTTCTCAGATACTACAGGAGCGATTATTATGTCTCTAGGATTTGGATTTATCATCAGTCATCCTCCCCACCATCTCGTTTAGCGAATTTTTTGTAAAAACAACATAGTCGACAAGCATTAGATAATATGCATTAAGTCCTCTTGCGCTCTCGACCAACACACCGGATATATTCCTGAATGATTTTGAACTATCATCATTAAGGTTTTCTGTCACTATAAGGACTTTACCGTCTGTGATCTTTAAGTTATCAAGGATCTTTGCAGCATCTTTTGTGTTTGGTTTCTTAAATCCAAAATCATCTACTACAAAAAGTTTTTTATCTTTAAATTTTTCAGAAAGTGCAATGGCTTTCGATTTTTTAATAACTTTTTTATTCAGTTTAAATGAATAATCTCTGGGCTTTGGGCCAAAAACAACTCCTCCACCTTTCCACAAAGGTGATCTTATCGTACCTGCCCTTGCATTACCGGTTCCTTTTTGACGCCAGGGTTTCCTGCCCCCGCCTCTTACTTCGCTTCTTCCTTTTGTACTATGAGTACCGGACCTTCGCTGTGCCAGGTATCTTCTAATATCCTGATAGATAACCTCTGATCCTGCACCCTGCTTTACCAGATCATCTGATATCTTGATCTTTTCTTTTTCCTTGCCCTGCTTGTCAACAACACTTAAGCTAGCCATCTTCTTCTCCTAAACAAATATTCTAAATCTTTTTCAGGTATACCATGCTACCCTTGGGGCCTGGAACACTGCCCTTTACAAGGATCAGGTTTTCTTCTGCGATAATATCCACTATCTCCGTTTTTGGAAGGGTCACTTTCTTTCCGCCCATTCTTCCGGGCATCTTCTTGCCCTTTTGTATCTTAGCCGGAGTGGCACACATACCGACTGCACCGGGGATCCTGTGTGCATGGGAACCATGAGACATTCTCCCCCTGTGGAAATTATGTCTTTTTATGACACCTGCAAATCCCTTACCTTTGGAATTCCCGGTTATCTTTATACTATCCCCTGCTTTAAATATAGTGACATCTATACTATCGCCAGGTTTATATTCCTTATCAAATTCTTCTACCCTTATTTCCTTCAGGTATCTCTTGATGTCGATATTATTCTTGGCATATATACCTTTAATGGGTTTATTGATCCTTTTTTCCTTAGTGGAACCTACTCCTACCTGGAGGCTATTATAACCATTTTTTTCTTTATCTTTTACTTGTACCACTATGCATGGTTCAGCTTCAATTGCTGTTACATATACTGCATTGCCATTATCTCTAAACACCTGGGTACAACCCAATTTTTTTCCATATAATGCGTCTACCATTTTTACTCCACTTTCACTTTTTAACACCAAACCCAAAGCCGCCAGTTTATATTATTTGGCTGGCCACGTCAACATACTTTCCCTAAAATTATGGGAAACTAAGATTTGATCTCGATATCCACTCCAGCTGGAAGACTGAGCCTCATCAGAAGATCTACGGTCTTCGGTGTCGGATCTATTATGTCTATCAGTCTCTTGTGGGTCCTGATCTCAAAATGTTCCCTTGAATCCTTGTTCACATGGGGCGACCTTATAACACAATAAACATTCTTTTTGTTCGGTAATGGAACAGGGCCAGAAACTTTTGCTCCTGAATTCTCTATAGTCTCCACTATCTTCTTAGCGGACCTGTCTATCACTTCATGATCATATGCTTTTAATTTTATTCTAATTCTCTGACTTGATTTAGTCACTGCCAAATTATTTCCTCCTAAG
>CAZKVA010000016.1:0-17481 GCA_964556035.1 uncultured Actinomycetota bacterium | reverse complement strand
AAGGAAACATTGGAATTTTTTCTTAAAAGATACGATAAACTTAAAAGTAGTTAATGAACCATAATAATCAGGGTTAAATATCATCCAATTTGATAATGTTCCTTCAATTTGCTACGGTCTCCAGTAATCCTTAAAAGAGACCCAGCATTTCCTGATAAGTGTATTAAAATAGCTTTTACTATATTCACCATTACCATTGACTCCAGGCCAGCTATTCATAAGTTCTACCCTCTTTAATGCAGCCCTCTGAAGGCTGCCTCCGAATGTATCAAGATATTGTTTTTCTATATCCGTAAGGAGCTCCATATTATTATTCTTTAGGGCTTCCATTATGATAATCGATATTATTTTTGAAGAATTTACCGCATTATATATACCAGCTCCGGTAATAGGATTTGTAAGCCCCGCCGCATCACCTGCAAGAATAAAATTACCTGATACTGTCTTTTTAAGCATCCCTGCGGCTGGAATAAACCCGGCAGTTAGACTTGCCTCTACCGGTGGTGAAAGCCAGGCTGCATGTTCTGAAAGATTAAAAAAATCCATCAGAAAGAGCCTTTTCTTAAAATCCTTATATATTTTTTTAAGTGTAATATTGATATTTTTTTTATTCCCGGCAAACTGGCATCCTATCCCGATATTTGTACTTCCCTCTTTCGGGAAGAGCCATCCATAACCTCCTTCTATTTCGGGTGAGAAAAAGATAAGTGTCTTTTTTTTATCTTTAGCCGGTACAGGAATATTTTCTCCAAGTCCAAGGACATAACCGGGAACCACGCTTCCAATATGTTTTCCTACAATAGAGTTTGGTCCATCTGCACCTACCACTATCTTTGATCTTGTTGCCGACCTCTTTCCATTTAGCCCCTGGATTACTGTAGAAATGATGCCGCCATCATGTCCCCCATCAAGCGAGACAACCTTTGTTCCTGGAAGAAATTCCCCTCCATTTCCCCTGAAGCCGTTGATCAGTGACTTCAAAAATACGGGACGGTCCAGCATAAGGCCAGGAGAAGGTATTGTGTTTGCATATTTATAATCTATATAGGTATCCATGGAGACTGTGCTGCAGTTTATACCTGATATGGGTCCATCAAATAATCTGCCCATTGCTGCAGGTACATATTCGGCACATCTTAAAGGTGTATCGATCCTCTGCTTTTTATCTATAAGGATGCTTTCTATTCCTTCCCCTGCAAGGTAAAAAGCAAGGGATGCCCCTGCGGGCCCTGCCCCTATTATTAGGACATCACATTTTACGGTTTTTTTTATATTTAACAAAATGATTAAATTTTATAGACTATATCTCATTTCTATTTCTGCCATTTTCCTTGGCTTTATACAGTAGCTTATCCGCTTTTTTAATAAGTTTTGAGTAATCTTCGTCTTTAAGTTCAGAAAGGCCGCCACTTACCGTTACCACCAGATCCTCCTTGACCCATTGTTCCTCTTCTACCGATTTTCTTATTCTCTCCAGTGTATTAAGGGCGCTTTTTTTATCAGTATTAGTAAAAATAATTAAATATTCCTCACCGCCATATCTCCCAGCAATATCTGTTTCTCGAATACTTTCCTCTATTATCGTAGAAATCCTCACCAGTACAAAATCCCCAAAAAGGTGGCCGTATTTATCATTAACTTTTTTAAAATAGTCTATATCAAGCATTGCTACAGATAGTGACTGTTTATATCTTTTGGCTTCAGCAATCCTCTCTGACAGACTATCAATAATATATCGGTGATTATACAGCCCGGTCATGCTATCAGTAATAGCCAGCACATTCAATTGTTCGTTTTTTATCTTCAGCAGGTCCCTGTTTATTTTTAACTCAAGATGTGTTTTTGTCCTGGCTAAAAGCTCTGTAGAATTAAACGGTTTAGTCACATAATCTACTGCGCCTGTTTCAAACCCCTTAACAATATCTTCAGGCTCTATTTTTGCCGTTAAGAATATTACTGGAATATCTTTTGTCCCGGGGTCCTTTTTTAATCTGGCACATATTTCAAGCCCATCTATGCCTGGCATCATAATATCCAACAGTATAAGATCAGGAAGGGTTTTTTTTGCAATCTTTATGGCCTGTTCACCATTATTTGCAGCCGCGACCTTATACTCTTGCTTGCTTAAGATAGTTCCCAGTACCTGCAAATTTTTTGCTACATCATCCACTATCAGGACCAGAGGGGCCTTTCCTTTAAATATATTATTATCCTTCATGTTTACCGCCTTATGAGAAATAACTCAATATCCTAAAATTTATAAATAAATCAATAAGCAAACCTTGGGCAATTTGATCTGCGGGGTCAGTTTAATAATTTCTTAACTTTACCGGTTAGCCCTTTAAAATAATCAAGCGTAGCCGGCAGATTATCCATATCAAAACTTTCTGCCTGCCTGTTGACCTTATCTGCCCATTCCCGGACCAGTTCTATATTATACTTTTTACCCAGTTTCTCGACTCTGGCTGCAAAATCCTTGATATCATCTATTATCAATGACTCGGCAGCTACTGTGAGGTCATTTTTTAGTTGACCCTCCATTAAGGCTACCAGTTCCGGAAGTTTTTTCCTCTGTCCGGAAGTAAGGCCGCCACCTGCTTTCTTTCCTGTGGTGGTTTTTAATTCTCCGGCAGTTTTATCCTCTCCGGTATAAGCAAGATATTTGGCAAGTTCGCGCAGTAGTTTATTTTTTTCAATTGGCTTTCTTAAATAACCCTCACAATTCAAACTATCTATTTTTTCCTGTTCTTCCTTCATGACTGATGCGGTTAGCACAATAACCGGAATATCTTTTAGTACAATGTCAGATTTTAAAATATTTATTGCTTCATATCCATCCATTACAGGCATCCTCAGATCCATAAGTATCAGGTCGGGCGAGTACTCCCTTGCAATGTCAATTGATTGCCTGCCATCTACAGCCTCTATTGTCTGAAGGCCGTGGGATCTTAATGATTCCCTTAAAAGTATTCTATTTGATTCGATATCATCTACTATGAGTATTATCTGCTTTCTAAATTTTAGCTCAGCCGGCAGGGCATCTTCTTTGTTTCCGGATATGTCATCTATTGATGCAATGGCAACATCTTTTAATATTACATTAAAACTGCTTCCCTTGCCGATAGAGCTTTCTAAAGAGATGCTCCCATTCATCAGTTCCACCAATTTTTTTGTTATGGAAAGCCCGAGACCAGTTCCCCCATACTTTCCGACACTCTGTTTTTTGCTCTGCCTGAAAGCATCAAAGATCATTTCTTTATTTTCAGAAGATATCCCGATCCCTGTATCTTTTACAGAAAACTGAAGGTCGATTTTGCTCTTATTTTTATAATAGACACCTTTGACTCCAAGCTTTATATAACCTTTATGTGTAAATTTTAATGCATTGCCCACAAGGTTAATAAGTATCTGCTTGACTCTTACCTCGTCCAGGTGAAGTGCCTTTGGCAGCTTTTTATCTATAACTGTCAAAAACTTAAGTCCCTTTTCTTCGGTCCTGGCAGCAAACATCATAACTATTTCATTAAATAGTTTTTCCAGATTTACTGCTCCATACTGGATCTCGATCTTTCCTGACTCGATCTTTGATAGATCTAAAATATCATTTATAAGTGCGAGGAGAGTTTTCCCGCTTGACCTTATGGATGAAAGATACTGCTTTTGTTTTGGGTTCTTGACAAGGTCCTCAAGAAGTTCGGAAAAACCCATGATGGCATTCATCGGGGTCCTTATCTCATGGCTCATATTTGCCAGGAACCTGCTTTTTGTCTTATTTGCACTCACAGCATCTCTTGACGCTTGTACCGCCCAATTTCTTGTTTCCTCAAGTTCTTTTACCGTATTATTATTGTGGATAATATTTCCTATCATTTTAGACAGGGTGTCGATAAGATCCCCTTCTTCCTTGAGAAAAGGACCCTCGTAAATTTCCGGTTTTTTCTCCAGATAATAGACTTCTATAGCCCCGATTGTTTTATTATCTATTGTAACCGGGGATGACTGTTTCCACTTTGTTATCTTAAAGTTATCTGTCCTGTATTCTTTATCCTCTATTATTATCCTGCAGCATGTTATCTCCGGATATTGCCAGGAAGGAGGAATTATTTTTACAGCATCAGCAATCATCTTATTTAAGGATATATTTGACCCTATTGATAGATTGGCTACATTGTACAGACAGCTCAACTCTTTTACTCTCTCTTCAGAATCCGCCTGCTTCTTTACAATTCCTTTGTTTATTTTACCAAATATCTTATATAGTAAAAAACCAATAACTACAAATATTACCAGGAGTATTAATGAGATCAGGAAAAGCCTTTGGTAAAATTCAGAATAATTATCACTGATATCAGTCAGTACAAAAATACCTCCGACTTTTCGCCCTCCAGCATCATATATTGGAAAAACCGATTCAGAATAGCGGACATCACCGTCTGTATATCTTCCAAGAACTGTTCCCCCGTCAGGCATACCTTCAATATCCATATCTATGTCAATAGTGAGCCCGGAAGTTTTTTCAATGGATATGATATCCTCCATATCGTCCCAATTATTCTCAAGACCCTTGACTTCCCTCAAGGATACCCAATCCTCTTGATCCAGGTATTCCTTTAATACAAATAAGTTATAGTCACTTCCGGTCTCCTGGTTCATACTTATTAGAAAGTGGTCGATCTCTTCTCCCAGTTCCATATACCCTATAAGCTCTCCACTCCCATTATAATAAGGGTGGACAACACGAAGGGCAAAAGCAGTCTTTCCAAGTTCAATACCTGTCCCGAAATCCTTATCCCTTACAGAATTAATATATGTGAACCTTTTAATCTCGTCATTAAAGATCTCAAGATTATGCACCCTCAAAAAACAGGTAGACTCCGGTTCCGGCTTGATAAAATACCAGTACGTGATCCCATACTGCTCTTTTATTTTTTCATAAAATGGAGATATACGGTCATAAAGCTTTTCCCTATCGCCTTCCAGGTATATGCTTTTAATCTCTTTATCTTCAAGAAGCGCCTCCATAATAGCTGACAATTTCTTGATATCAAATTCTTTTAAATAGTTATATTCGTCAATGGAGTGTTCTAAAGATCTGGCAGAAGCTTCGTCCAGGTTTCTGGCATGCATCCCGTATATATAAAAATCCACTATCAAAAATAGTATAAGAAAACTTACTATTATCAAAGCCATCGCTTTGTTTCTGAATGGTCTTCTATTATAGAATTTCTTTATTCTTCTTAACATATTGAGTATAAAAATATTATTATATGTATTTTATGAAATTATCTAAAATAATTCACTATGTATTATTTAATAATTTAATAGATATATATTGATAAAGCTAGGTCATGAGTTTAAATATTTTTTCGGCCAGATCAAGTTTGATATTTGTAAATCCCTCAAATTTCCCCTGGTAGGCATCTTCTTCCTTCCCGAGATCATAACATGTGGTGCTGTCGATATTAAGCAGTATTCCCGGAAGGTCCACTTTTTCAAAATCCTGCTTATGCTTATTATAGAATGCCTCGCAGCAGCATCCCGCATAATATTTTATTCCTTTTTTCTTAAGATCCAGAAGAGTCTTGTAAAGGTGCTCATAACTGACTATAGTCATATGCTCTATGCCGTATTTTTCTGAAAGTTTTATGGCATCACCAATACTGCATTTGCCACAAAAGCTGCACCCCTGGCTGTAGCGGAACTTGCATTCAGGAAGTTTGGAGCAGTATGGAAGAAGCAGGAAGTCGATCCTGTTTTTATCAGAAAATCCGCTATGGACAAGGTAAATATCATTAAAATATTTTAGGGGGATACCATATTTTTTCAGTTCCGTCTTTGCAATGCAGCTTTCCAGGACTTCTATAAGTTCTTCCGATGTGACACCTGATATGGGCTGGGGGTACTTTTTGAAAAAATCTTTTATTATCCCGGCCGCACAGCCATCCTTTATTGAGATATTTTTAAGCCTCGACTCAAGATCGAAAATGGCTCTTCTGGGATAGACAAAAAAATCACCTGTGTAATACAGGTTTTTAAGCATCCCCCGTTTTATATCAATATTAGCGGAACACTTTATCACACTCTTATGTGACTTTGTGATGGATTTGAGATAGTACTGGCTTTTTTTATCTTTTATTTTATGGACATGCTTCTCGCTGCTAAAATATTTGAGTTTTGATGCAGCAAGGCTCTTTTCCTTTTCGGTCAGTTCACCCCGGTAGATCCCGATATCAAGTGAACCGGTAAAACCCTTGAGCAGTCCATCTATTATCTCGTCCCTTGACGGCAGGTAGCCAGCTTCTCTTGAGAGCCATGTTATCCTGTCCTTGAGTGAATTAACTTCACTGTAGTTTAGTTTTTCTACCGGCACCCTTAAGGATCTGAGCATGAACTCGATATTAAGATCGACAAGCAGTGTGCCCTGGAAAAGGAATGCATCTCCTGAAGATGTCCCGCCCGAACCAGAGATCTTCCTCCCCCCTACTTCAATATCATTTCTGGGCCTAAAAGAAGCATCGACTCCAAAATTACTTAGCCCGCTTGCGACCGCGCCGCAGAAGATCCTGTAATAATCCTCTACCCTGGATACACCGAACTGTCCTTCCCTGGCGGAAAATATTTCCCATCCTATATCGCTCGTACCCCAGTAAAGGGCTCCCCCTCCGGTAATGCGCCGGTTAATGTCTATCCCATTTTCACGGCAGTAGTCTTTTCTTATTTCTTTTTCCACTGTCTGGAACTGGCCCACAAGCGCTGCGTGGGGTTTAAAACTTAAGAACCTTATAGTATCAGGTATAAGTCCTTCCGCCCTTGCCTCCAGCATGGCCTCATCAAGCGCCATATTTTCTGCGGCACTCAGGCTGCCGGTGTCTATTACCCTGAAAAGCTTCTTCATCTCTTACCCATTCTTTTACTTATCTCTTGCTTAAAACATCCCGTTCATGATCCAGGACATCCTTTGCCCATTTAAAATCTCCGGGAACATCCTGATCACTGCAGAACTTTTCCCATACCGCACCTGCCGGAGCAATTTTTAAATCCTCAAGAAGTGCAAGTCTTGCAAAGAAGTTTTCGCCTATCTCATAACTTCTTAGTGTGGACGTCGGCTCAAGAAGTGCAAAAAGAAGTGCTTTCATGATGGTCCTTGCACCAAGGGCAAGCGCACCTACCCTGTTTATCGATCCGTCAAAATAATCCGTGCCTATATGCACCTGGCCAAGGACTTCTGCCCTGACTATCTCCTGCATGATAGCTACTATCTCCTCTGAAAGTGTTGTTACATGATCGCTGTCCCACCTGACACCCCTGCTCAGGTGGAGCAGTATGCCTTTTACGAATGGCAGTATTGCAGATATCTTATCAGATACAAGTTCTGCCGGATGGAAATGCCCGGTATCAAGGGTTATAAGTTTTCCTTTTTGGAGTGCATAGCTAAGATAGAACTCATTAGAACCGACAGTATAGGACTCAAGGCCTATCCCGAACAGCTTGCTTTCAACAGCATCCATCATATTATCTTCCGGAAAGTCCTTCTCAAATATCTCATCAAGAGCATCTTTTAGTATCTTGCGGTGTTCGAGCCTGGTAACTGTATTGTCCTTGGACCCATCAGGTATCCATATATTATTAATGCAGACGGTACCCAGCTCTTCACCAATATAATTTGAGATCTCCCTTGATCTTTTAACATGCTCTATCCAAAAATCCCTGATCTCTTTTGCCTGATTTGCAAGAGTATATCCGCTTTCTGCAAGAGGATGCGAAAAAAGCGACGGATTAAAATCAAGTCCGACTTCGTTTTTTTTGGCCCACTTTATCCAGCTTTCAAAATGCTCCGGCCCTATCTCCGCCCTTCCTACTTTCTTTCCCTGAAAATCCCCGTATATCGCATGGATATTAACTTTTTTCTTACCGGGTATAAGTGAAAGAACCTTTTCCAGGTCATCCATAAGTTCTTTGAGGTTTCTGGCCTTTCCCGGATAACATCCCGTAGAAAGTATACCCCCTCCCGATAATGCAGCATCGCTTGTTTCAAAACCTCCGCAGTCATCCAGCTGCCAGCAGTGTATTGAGACTGGTGTGCATCCCAGAAGTTCCAAAGCACTTTCAGTATCTACACCTATTTGTTTGTATTTTTCTTTTGCGATCCCATATCCATCCATATTGCTCCTCCCCCATTTGTATGTCTTATAGTTTATTTACTGGAGTTGTTTTAAAATAATCCCCTCTTAGGACCTCTCCAGGATATTTTCCACTGATATTATCGTCCTGCCTATGTTTATTGTCCAATAAATAATAAAGATTTAGAGATTATATTGCAAGTTTCATATAGAGATTTTTCTTGAAATGAATATGTATAGGGTATAGTATTTACGATGTCAAAATACAGGTCAATACTTAAAAATATTTAACCACATGAAGGGTTCAATAATGAATAGTCCGGAATATGTTCAGACAAGCCTTGCGGCGGCTCTTTCCCTGGGTATGGAAAAGGGCAGGTTTAAGGATAGGATAAAGCTGACAGGATTAAACCTTCTCCTTATTTATGATAAACCCTGCATAGGTAAGTGTGCATACTGCGGCATTTCAAAGACTCGTCCCGATACAAACGGAAAAAAGACATTTATAAGGGTCAAATGGCCCACCTATAAGCTTAGCGACATACTTGAGAGGACGGTGACACACCCTAACTCTTTCCAGAGAATATGCATATCCATGATAACACACAGAGATGCTGTAAAAGATACTATTTCAATCACCAAAAAATTAAAAGACAAGATCGATCTTCCGGTGAGCCTTCTTATATCGCCGACAGTCATAAATAAAAAAGATGTATTCCGTAGATTCAAGGAAGCCGGAGCAGATATGATAGGTGTTGCGATTGATACGGCAACTCCCGGACTCTTTGAAAAATATCGCGGCAGCGGCGTAAGTGGTCCCCATAAATGGGATAAATACTGGAAAGTCCTGAAGTGGGCAACAGAGGTCTTCGGGAAATACAAGACAGGCATCCACCTTATAGCCGGACTGGGAGAATCAGACAGGGAGATGGTGGATACTATATATAGAGCATATGATATGGGAGCAAAGACACATCTGTTCTCATTCTATCCGGAGAGCGGAAGCATGCTACAGGATCATCCAACACCCGAACTCTTAAAATACAGGAAAATACAGATAGCTGCCTATCTTATAAACCATAAGAGCATGAGCCCGGATATTATAAAATATGATGATAGTGGTTCAATAAATGGTTTTGATTATGATCTTGATGAGCTTATTGAAGAAGGATTTGCATTTATGACTTCAGGCTGCCCTGGCGAAGATGACCGGTATGCTGCCTGCAACAGGCCCCTGGCAAATGAAAGACCCTCTGAGGATTTTAGGAACTATCCATTCATTCCTGACAGCAGGGACAGGGAGACAATAAAAAAACAGCTTGAAAGCCTGCTTTCTTAAAAAAGTATGACTATGACCAAAAATATGCATCTTAACAATAAAGACAACAGGGACCACAAAGATAAAAAAGTCCTTACATTTGCTGTACCGGGCTGGAAAGTCTATATAAATGATTATTATACCAATTCACCTGACAGCTTCCTGAATATAAGTATAACAGGTCAGGACTGCCAGCTTATGTGCCGGCATTGCCGCGGTGAGCTTCTTAAGGGGATGTCTGCGGCCGCTGACAGTAAAAAACTTGTGGAGCTTATAGAAAAATACATGAATAGACCCGGAAACAATTCGAAAAACACTGGTAATGGCTCCCTTAAAGGCATGCTCATAAGCGGGGGTTTTGACACAGAAGGAAAGCTTCCGGTAAATAATGTCCTTTCCGGTATAAGTGAACTTAAATCAAAATATCCATTCCTCACTATTTATATACATGCAGGATTTTTGGACGAAGATGAGGCAGCTGCACTCAAAAGCTCAGGTGTCGATGCTGTCCTTGTAAACCTTATAGGAAGCCAGAAAGCCATAAGGGAAGTCTATAATCTCAAGGACCGCACATACAGCGACTATCTTGATACCATAAAATTACTAAAAGATCATGGACTAAAGGTATCACCCCATATAATAATCGGACTTGAGGACGGAAAGCTCTCAGATGAGTTCCGGACAGTAAAAGATGCCCTGGCTCTCGGAGTAGATTCGCTTGTTTTTATTGTGCTTAAAAAGGCTACAAGGGCTGCGGACTTTATTTCTTCAAAAGTCCCTCATGATGAGATCATAAGATTGGTAAAATATGCAAGGGAACTTTCCTCCGATGTTCTCCTCTCATTCGGATGCGCAAAGCCACCTGACAACAACAGGCACCTTCTGGAGATCGGATTGATAAAAGCCGGTATAGACTCTATAGCATTTCCCGCGGAAAAGACTATAAGATTTGCTGTTAAAAATAAGATAGCACATACATTTGTAGAAAAATGCTGTGCCATCTTATAAAATTTGATCGTATATAGCTTAAGCGGATTACTTCTTCTTTTTTTGCTTCTTACTTTCCCTTTCAGCACCTTCAAGCATCTTTCTAGCTATCCTGAGTTCGGTCTTTCTCCTGGTTTCTTCTGTATAAACCCTTACTTCTGCTACCAGCCTATTATACCTTGTGATATATATTGTATCGCCCAAATTTTCAGTCAGGTATTTTGTTAGATTGACTCTCAATTCATTGGTATCTATTTTCCTTATATCATCATCATATGCCATTTTATTACTCCTTATCCCTTACACTATTATAATTAATATTTTATTTCTTTATAAAAATTATTTTAATAAATATTTTATAGTATTATCTCATATTTAATTAAAAATATCTATAATTAAATGAATTAATTATAATATTTTTATTTTATTATAAAATAGCGCCAAAAAAAAATATATTACATCCTATAGGAGACCGCGAACAAGGCAAAATAGCTGATAAAGATCTGTATTTTTGCCTCATGATAAGATCCGCTGTTACCTTTTTGTGAGGCCGTAAAGGTATCCGGATGCTTTAGCGGTATCTATATAGATAAGAAGAAATGGTATGAAAAATAATGCACCTATCCTTGCAGCCGGAGCGGGCCTGCACTTTTCATTACCCTGCCACTTATAAAACATCCTGCGGTAAGGCTTACAGCTATAAGCCGGAAAGAGAAGTATGAATGACAATAGGATATATGGACTGAAAAATACTGCAGTAAGTATAACCGCAAGAAAACCAAGACCTGTTAAAAACCTTATAAGATGCCTTACAGGATACATCCTTCCAAGCGCATCTCCCTTGGCATACCTGAAAAACTGCCTGAATATCTGGTCCAGATCTTCCCTCATCTTCCAGTGGACGATTGCTCCAGGATTGAACCAGAGCCTGCATCCAGCTTTTTTGAGATTAAAGTTAAATCTCATATCCTCGCCATAATCGAGATCTTCAGGATATCCCCCTACTTTTTCCCAGTCCTCTTTTTTAAAACAGACATTCCTGGAAGACGGCATAAAGCTTTCTTCATCGGTCTCATCCAATCCAGGCATTATGCATAAAGCCTGGCATCTTTGCAAAAAACTTGTGCAGTCAGCATAATTCATGCCACCCATGACCGGGCTTCCCTCGCTGTCGTCTTTTTTATCATATATGCTGCTTATCTCTTTTAGCCAATCAGGATCAATGCGGCATCCGGCATCACTTACACATATATACTTTCCTCTTGATCTTGATATTGCGGTATTCCTGCCCCTTGATATACCCGCACCCGGCTCCTTAAGTAGTCTTACTGTCAATACATCCTGTACCTCTTTCCGTATAGCAGCAGGACTGTTAGAACAGCCGGGGGGATCATTTCCTATATCTCCACTCACCTCAAGAATTATTTTGGCTTGACAGTCCTTCGAAGCGGCCCAGTCTTCAAAGAAATCTTTTATCAGGCCAAATGTCCTGTCAGTAGAACCTCCATCTACGATTATCATTTCTCCCGGAAGGCAGGTCTGGCATTTAAGGCTCTGGAGAAATTCAATTATTGAGCCCTCTTCATTATATACTGTAGTAATAAAGCTCACCTGACCGAGGACCGGAATATCTCCAGTGCCTTTGGCCCTACTATTCATAAAAGATTTTCCTCTAGGTTTTTTTGATCTGATCATGATTATATTGTTTTTTTACAAAAATATTTTTTAAGTGTCCTGCTATAATAGCTGACTCTACCCTGCTTCCGTATATCTGCTGATAGAACCTGGGCTATCCCGAAGATAATAATACGGTTTATGATCCCTGTAAAATACAGGAAGCTAAGAAAGACTGCATGGACCGGTGAATAGTTTTTAAAAAAGTAAAGACGGCGGCTCCTCCATATCCCTGATTCTCTTTCCGCCATATCCCTGGAAGCTATTCCGCTATCCGCATGCACTATTGAGTATCCGGGATAATAATAATTTTTATGTCCCATTCTATATAGCCTCAGGCAAATGTCGGTATCCTCGCTATACATAAAATATTCTGTATCAAATCCTTGTGTACTCATAAACAATCCCCTGTCCACAAGCATAAAGGATCCTGCGAGCCAGTCAGTCTTCCTGGGACCGCTGTGGTCCCACCAGCTCATAAAATAGGAACCGAATATGCGGCTCCTTTGGAAAATACGGTGCAGGAAATAGCTTTCATAAAACTGCCTGGCGAGTGTCGGAAAGGTGCGGCAGCTATAATGAAGACTGCCTGATTCCCCCATTATCTTTGCCCCTATGACTCCGGGACTGTCAGAATCTTTATAAAACTTCAGCAGGGGGCCGATATCATCACCGACTAGCTTACAATCAGGGTTTAAAAATAGGAGGAATTTTCCCTCTGCAGCTCCTGCACCCTTATTAGACGCCTTACCAAAACCAGTATTGCTCCCCATTTCCATAAGGCGGAATCTCTTATTGTTGGAACAAAAACCCTTAAGGTATTCCACACTCCCGTCAGTGGAAGCATTATCCATTATGATGACTTCAAGATCCAGCTCTCCGTCTGCGGACACAGCACTTCCGGTCCTATTATGCCCAGGATGCTTCCTTATACTTTCAAGGCAGTCCTCTATGAAGCCGATACCATTATAATTCACGATTATTATACTAAGTTCTTTCATATTACCTCATCAATGATCGATAGGAGTTCTTTTTTAAAACTGCTATTTGAAAACTTCTGGCAATTCCTGACTGCATTCTCCCTGATCTTACCGGAGTCCACTTCATCCCTGATTATTTTAAGTGTCTGGTCCGATAGCTCCTGAAGATCATTAAAGAAAAATCCATCAACTCCATCTTCGATGATCTCTTTCTGGCCGCCTTTGTTTATCACTACCGGGATACATCCTGCTGACATGGCCTCAGCTGTAGTGATACCAAAATGCTCAAATTTTTCCGGATGCGCATTTTCATCTTCGCCGAGTCCTGAAGCATGCCAGAATATGGATGATCTTTTGAATAGTCCAGTAAGTTCTTTAAATGATACATTAGGAAGAACCTCTATTGGATATCCCGCTGAAAGCTTCTTTATCCGCTCAACATATTCCAGGTGCTCGCGGATACCTGATACTCCGCCTGCAAGGTAGAGGGTATAGCCTTTCATATCCACAGGATATTCCCCTATCATCTTTATAAAGGAAGCTACCAGTTCATACTGCTTCTTATTATGGTGCTCGGGAAAAAACCTTCCAACAGACAGGATCGCCTTCTCTTTTTTATTATTTCTGCCGCTTTTAAAACTTTCCGTATCAACCGGAGGAAAAAGTATCGTACTATCCTTATTCCAGAATCTTTTGATCCAGAAACTCGAATACTTTGATATCGATATTATTTCCTGATATGTATCCAGGAATTTATAATGCCTGGGATATGTTATAAGAAAAAGCGGTATATAACCCAGGATCTTAAGTATTAACTTTTTTGCGGGATTCACTTTCGTCTCATCATATATTACCGCGCCCAGCTTCCTTGTATCCCTTGAATTGCTCCCATCTTCGGCAGGACTGAAAGTATTTGAATTTATCTCTACCGTATACTCTCTGTTTCTGCTCCCGGGAGAAATCTCCAGGCGGCTATCCAAAGGTATCCTTATCTTCTGTCTCTGACCCTTTTTAAGCACTGTCCTGTATTCATGGACCTTATGGCCGTCCCTGCTTATGATGACACTGATATCCATTGTCTCAACCGGACTGTTTGATGGATTTTTAATTCCAAGAGCCAGCATATCATCACCCTGAATCTTTAGTACGGCCCTGCCGCATGTCCAGCTTCCGCGTCTTAGCATAAACCTCTTGGGCTCATAAAGTCCCTCCTCGATATTCATACTCTTAAATCCTCCAGTCATCTTTCCGGCAAGCCGGAACAGCCAGAGGGCGGGAAGCCTGAAGAATATAAGAAGGAAACGGTGGATAAACTTAAAGTCCACGTCAAATGGTGTCGGGAAATAACAGAGATAAATATTTTTTTCCGCATAAGACGGAAGGGCGCTCAGATAGGTCGTATTTATAAAAAGGTCATAACCAGCCGTGAGCTTTTTTGTATAATCATCGGAAATATAAGGAAATACCTTAAGGTTTACATTACCGAGGTCCAGGTTCAGCCAGCTGGCTACTTCTCCAAGGTCAGCATAAAGATCGGTTACCAGATCCACCTCATAGCCGGGCCGTCCGGAGAGGATCTCTGCCATTTTGCAGCTATACCTTTCTCCTCCCCCGGCAGTGGATAAATATCTATCATAGATCGCGATTTTTAACATGATTTAGAAGCCTTTCCGAGAACTGGATCCTAAAATACTAACACTATTTAAGAATTATTTAAAATCCCTGAACCAGGTCTTTATCTGCCTGTCCCTGATTTTACTTGATAATCTTATGTCCAGCCTTTTTTTAAGGTATTTGGGCAAAAGATAAAACATCTCAAAAAAAATCCTGAATCTTATGGGGATATCCATCCTTCTTACTTTGCTCCCCCTTGCAAGCTGGCTTATATAATACAGGGTATGTATTGCTTTTGAGACTGAAAAAGCCGCCTGGCTCCTGATAAAGGCCAGCAACCAGCCATTTTTATATATCATGAGCAACCTGTTTCTCAGGACATGATATGTAAAATCATAGGACCATTCCTGTCCGGAGCCGCAATGATGATGCCTTATCAGGGCATTCGGGGTAAAGAAGTGCTTCCATCCTTTGAGCCTGGCTCTCCAGAAAAGGTCTATATCCTCATAATATGTAAAAAAATCCTGGTCGAAATATCCTGTGTCCTCAAGCATCTTACGGTCCACCATAAAGCTGCTTCCGCTCAGGGCAAAAATCTCCTCGACCCTGCAGTACTGCCCGTCATCAAAGCTTAAATATCCCCTGTCCCTGCTGTAGAAAGAACGGTTGATCTTGGCCCCGCAGCTATTGATGATATCTTTACGGTATCTGTAAAGATCACCTGTTATTTTTATCCTTATTTTTACCGGTCTTTTCCCTACTCTTTTCTCTTCAAGTATCTCCTCACCCAATACGATCTTTAGATTATTGGCAGGGATCTTCGATGATACTTTGAGTTCCAGTATGGTATCGGTGGAAATATCAGCTATCGGTACGGCCATAACTGCATTGCCCTGGGTCCAATGAACCATCTCGCCTCTACTCCCGGTCTCCGGAGGGTAGAAACCATCCAGGTATCTTATTTCAGGCTCTATCTCCGCAGAACATCCTGGCTTTACATTGCCACTTTTATCAGTTTTTGCTTTACCTGTGAGTGATGGAGATGCTTTTATCTGTGATAATCTCACACCCAGTCTCCTGGGTGTTCTGTTTCCCCTGTCCTTTCCGGTAAAATTATAGCTTCCCGAGATTATTTGCAGCGGCAGATAATGCCAGTAAAATACAACTTTTGGACCAACGGCCCCGATCTTAGCATCATCAGTTGATTTACTAAAAATAGCAAGCATCTCCCCGAGCCAGCCGGGATCCGCCACGCAGTCATTATTTATAAGTGCTATATATTTTCCCTTTGCCCTTTTAAAACCTTCATTGTTCCCTCCGGCATACCCCCGGTTTTTGTCAAGCTCTACTATTTCTACTGCGGGAAACTTCTTTTTCACATACTCTACAGAATCATCACTGGAATTATTATCGACCATAAGTACCTGAAGCTTTTTCATGGGATAATTCAGGGAAAATATTGAGCTGAATAGATCGTTCAGATACCTCTTGCCGTTCCAGTTGACAGTTAGTATGGATATTAAGGGATCATCATCCTGAGTCAATTAAATACCTCGCTTATATGTTT
Source organism: uncultured Actinomycetota bacterium (assembly GCA_964556035.1). Taxonomy (GTDB): domain Bacteria; phylum Actinomycetota; class Humimicrobiia; order Humimicrobiales; family Humimicrobiaceae; genus M55B120. The sequence goes on along the minus strand of CAZKVA010000016.1, from coordinate 1,221 downwards.
TGTAATTATCCCCGTGAAATGATAACTACACCTGCTGTAATAATAAAACCTCCGATCCACCTGATGGGATTAACTTCTTCTTTTAAGATGAACTTTGAAAGGATGAGTACCAGCACATAAGACAAACCTATAAATGGATAGGCAAAACTTAAATCAACTGTAGATAATATTACCAGCCAGATAGCTGCGGATATAAAATAAAGAAAGAGTCCGGTAAGTACTATAGGGCTTTTGATTATGCCTGAGAAAAGATTGATAAGCGCTTTTGTGCTTCCAATACCATTTACCCCTATCCTGTCTATGCCGATCTTTAGTAAAATTTGTCCCGTTACGGCTATGGAAATACTGAGAAGTATCAGCAACACTGAACTTAAAAGATTCAATTTTTTTCTCTCCTTTATCATATTTCAATTTACCCTTATAGCAGATATGACCGCTAAAATCTATAATTTTTTTACCAGATAATATTTATGGGATATAGAAAGTCCCATTATTTTGTCAATATTTTCCATATCCCTTAGGAGGATCTCCAATTTCTGGTCGATCTCCGTCCCGGCATTCTTTGTTTTTTTCTGGATCTCAAGACCATCAAGGAGATCTTTTAGGCCCGATATATCATGGCCCAGTCCCTTTATTTCACGGTAGAGGGTCCTGAAGATATTAAAATATATCAGCAGCATCCTTTCCCGGTTCTTCTTGTTGATCTCATTTATCTCATTATTTATCTGCACCTTGATATTATTAGAAAGCGTCATCATCGACTGATTATAGCTTTTCCGGATATTTTCAAAATACATACTGCTAAGAAGAAACATATATTTCTTAAGCTTACCCTTGATAGTCTTATCACCGGCAAGCTCCTCGGATTCCATTATATCGAAACGGCTGAGGAGCGTCAGGTCGTCAAGCTTTGGACCGTCAAAGGCTATTTCAAAAAGCTCAAATAGCTCATTTTTGCCATAGATCTGGCCAAGTTCATTATCACCTGTTAGTTCTTCGATACCTTCTATAGTGTCCCATATGCCTTTATCTATGACCTCAAAACCCGAATCCTTGAGAATATACTCTATTGTAAAGTCATCTATCCTGATATCTGTTTTACTTGCTTTCCGGCCCCTGCCGAGCATTTCGGCAAGACCCCTGTTTTCCGGGATGGAGAAAAAGAAAAGACCCTTCTTCTTTAATTTGCTGCTGCATACATTTACAAGATCATAAAAGAAG
>CAZKVA010000015.1:6843-18100 GCA_964556035.1 uncultured Actinomycetota bacterium | reverse complement strand
GCTGAGCCGTAAAAAAGAGGCGTTTGAACCGATTGTACCTGGAGAGGTCAATATGTATGTATGCGGCCCTACAGTCTATAATTATATTTCTATTGGTAATTCACGGCCGATAGTCGTTTTCAATATGATAAGGAATTATCTGAAGTACCTGGACTATAAGGTGAACTTTGTACAGAATATCACCGATATCGAAGACAAGATAATAAATAAGGCAAATGAAGAAGGTGTGGATTATAAGGTAATAACTGAAAGGTATATTAAGGCATTTAATGAAGACCTTGAAGATCTTGAGATCGGCGGTTTTGATTCGATGCCTCTTGCTACTGAGATGATCGACCAGATAATCGGGGTAGTATCAAGGATCATAGAGAATGGATACGGATATGAGATAGATGGCAATGTATATTTTGATGTTGCAAGATTTGCTGGTTATGGAAAACTTTCGGGCCAGAAAATAGAAGAGATGAAAGATGATGGAGACTCCGGGTATGCAAAAAAAAGCCGTATTGATTTTGCACTATGGAAAAAGGCAAAAGAAGGTGAACCCAGCTGGGACAGCCCATGGGGTAAGGGTAGACCCGGATGGCATATTGAATGTTCTGCAATGTCTACCGATATACTGGATCATAAGATCGACATCCATGGCGGAGGTATTGACCTCGTATTTCCTCATCATGAAAATGAGATCGCCCAGTCTGAAGCAGCCTTTCCGGAAAAAGGCAGTTTTGTAAAGTATTGGATGCATAATGGGATGATCGAGGTAAAGGATGAGAAGATGTCAAAGTCACAGGGTCTCAAGGATGACTGGATCCTTAAAAACCTCTTGAAGAAATACTCTCCTGATATCATTAAGATATATATACTTTCTACACATTACAGGAGTCCCCTGGAGTTCAGCAATAAAAAAATGGTAGAAGCCGGCAAGGCTCTTGATAGAATAATAAACACTTTGAAGAATATTGATTTTCTTCTGGGGGAAGCTGGGGACGAGGGCGACATTAGTGGAAATGGAAGCGAAGAGGCCTCAAGGATCAAAGATATCACGGAGCTTGTAGAGAAAGGCTTTAAGGATGCCATGGATGATGACTTTAATTCTGCAGGAGCCATTGGAGCCATATTTGAAATGATCAAGAATATAAATTCCATAATACAGAGTTCTGGTTTTAAGATCAGCGCGCCTATAGTAACTGAATTAAAGGATGCCTATGAGAAGATAGTTGAACTTTGTGCTGTGCTTGGACTGGACCCGGGACAAGGACTGGGTAAAGGTGGTGACCGGGACTCAGGTGACAGTGAAAGCAAAGAGATCCAGGACCTTATAGATGAGAGGAACCAGGCAAGAAAAGACAGGGATTTTAAAAAAGCAGACGGGATACGGGACCTGCTTCTGTCCAGGGGAATAATCCTCGAAGACAGGAATGAGGGGACCATCTGGAAATACAAAGATAAATAGTGAACCCTTAGTGGAGCTTGACCTATATTTATTATGGGACCTGCGGCTACAGAAATGAGATTAAAATTAAATGAATGATTCCGAATATCTTTATGGAATAAATACAATAGATACACTTCTTGAAGTAAATACTGGCAATAGGAAGATCTTTGAGATAATGATCTCTTCTGGCCGCAAAAAAGATAAGCGCATAATAAATATTATAAACCTGGCTAAAAAGCGTGCTGTTCCGGTCAGGATAATAGAAGACAGGGATTTTAAAGATATTTCAGGTGATGGATATAATCCCCAGGGTATAATGGCAAAAGCTACCTCATATAATTCAGGAAACCTGGACGATTATCTTGAAAAGGAAGCCGGAGCAGATTCAAGGCTGATAATACTTGATGGTGTGACAGATGTCGGAAATTTTGGTTCGATCATAAGGAATTGTTATGCATTCGGATTTGACGGTATTATAATCTCCCAAAACAGGAGTGTACCGCTAAATAAGATGGTCTCAAAAATATCTGCCGGGGCGCTGGAAGGTATAAGGATATTTAAGGTATCAAATATTGTAAAGACGATAAAGAAATTAAAGACCGCACAATTCTGGATATATGGGACAACACTTATAGAAGACAAGCGGCTGGAAACCCTGGAAAAAACTGATTTTACATTCCCAATGGCACTTGTAATGGGGAGCGAAGACAGGGGGATGAGCAGGCTCGCCAGTGAAAATTGTGATGTCCTTGTCTCGATCAGGCTTAGCGGTAATATGCAGTCTTTGAATGTATCGGTAGCCAGCGGTATCATATTGCACCATATTCAGGAGAAGTTTATTGGAGTGAAGGGCAATTGAAGGATTTACTTATAGTAGATGGACATAATTATATTTTCAATCTCTACCGTTCGGATAAATTAAAAAGCACCGATATTGAAAATTTAAAGGACCGGCTTATCTCAGATCTTTCAGTCTATGGGTCTCAAAAAGAATGCAGCATCATTGTAGTTTTTGATGCAAAAGGAGGTTCTAGCAGGATTAGAGGTATTCAAACTGTCGATAATATAAAGGTAATACATTCCAAAGAAGGTGAGATCGCAGATACAGTTATTGAGGAACTTGCAAAAAAATGGTCAGGTGAGAGAAAGGTATTTGTAGTGACATCAGATTATCTACAGCAGAAAGTAGTTTTTAGAAAGAATACAATGCGTAAATCCAGCAGGGAGTTCAGTCTGGAAATAAATTCCGTTAAAGAAAATATCAGGCAGACTATAAAAGAAAATAAGAACCTGTCGCGGAGGAATTTTTATCCGCTGGAGGATAGACTTGATCCAATTACAAAGAAGAAAATCTCAGACTTGCGGAAAAAGTAATCAAATGAGACCCATTAAGAACCTGTTTATTAGAGCCCTGGCAATACTAATGATCTTCTGTATTATCCCGGTCACAGGCTGCGGTCTCTTTTATGATTTTGACCACAATAATAATACACAAAACAATATATATGAAGAAGTAATAATAGATGAAAGCGGGCTGGACAAAGACACTTTCCAGGAAGAAGATACCAACATTGATGTTGGAATTGAAGGTTCCGATACCGATGATATTGTAGGTGAGTCCAGTGGCGGAAACCCTGAAGGAGACAGCAATAATAATACCGGATATAAAGTAGAAGAAGTAATAGATGGGGACACTGTAGTACTCTTAGGTGGTGAAAGGATAAGGTTTATAGGGATGAATACACCGGAGGAGGGGATGTATTTCTATGCGGAAGCCAGGGATGTACTTAAAATAATGATACTGGGAAAAGAGGTCTGGCTGGAAAAGGATGTATCTGAATACGATCAGTATGGCAGGAAACTCCGGTATGTATATCACGGGGACATCTTTGTAAATCTTGAGATGGTAAAAAGGGGATTTGCCAATACATTTACTTATCCACCTGATGTGAAATACACTGAGCAGTTCCTTGAAGCTGAAAGATATGCGAGGGAAAACGATATTGGTCTCTGGGAATCATCAAAAATCGATACGGTCAGTATAGAGATCTTTTTTAATGCCCAGGGAAATGACAATGAAAATATAAATGGTGAATTTGTAATACTTGAGAACATCGGTTCTGAGATACTGGATACTTCAGGGTGGACAATAAAGGACAGTGGAACAAAGATATTCCAATTTGACAGCTATAAATTCAATCCGGGTAACCGGATCATCCTGTTTTCAGGTGAAGGAAAAGATAGACGTGAGGATGATGAATGGTATATGTTTTGGGATAGTCCCCGGCCGGTATGGAACAATGATCACGACACTTTATATCTCAGGGATAGGGAAGGACTGCTTGTAGAGATCTATAATTACTAGATAGGAGCCTATATGAGAACTGGGAGCTTGAGCTTGCAGACTATTTTATTTCTAAAAAGGTCAGGGCTTAAGGAAGAAGCGATATATAGTATCATTTGAATTCCTCTTCAATAAAGTGGGTATGGATCTGGCCGTTTATAAACTTCTTATTAGCAAGTATCCTTTTATGAAATGGTATCGTAGTCCTGATACCTTCGATCTTAAACTCTTCCAGGGCCCTTACAGAACGCGCTATCGCACTTTTACGGTCATTCTCCCAGATTATGAGCTTGGCGATCAGTGAGTCGTAAAACGGGGATATTTCACTGTTTGAGCTAATAAATGTGTCTACCCTTACCCCGGGACCACCCGGCAGGAAACTTCCGGTTATTTTTCCCGGGCTCGGAGCAAAATCATTCTGGGGATCTTCGGCATTTATCCTGAATTCTATTGCATGTCCCCTGGGGAAGTAATGTTCCTTATGATTATTGATTCTTCCACCAGAAGCTATTCTTATCTGCTCCTTGATCAGGTCCATGCCTGTAACGACTTCGGTCACGGGATGTTCGACCTGTATTCTTGCATTTATTTCAATAAAATAGAAATTATTATTCTCATCCAGCAAAAACTCTATTGTGCCAAGGTTTTTGTAATCTATAGCCCTGGCTGCTCTTACTGCAAATTCCCGCATAAGTCTTGAAAGTTTTGGTGGAAGATTTACAGCAGGCGCTTCCTCTATGAGCTTCTGGTGTCTTCTCTGTATTGAACATTCCCTTTCGCCGACACAGATTATCTTTCCATAATTGTCTGCAATTATCTGAAATTCTATATGTCTTGGCTTTGAAATGTATTTTTCAATATATACTTCTCCCACACCAAAAGCTTTTTCCGATTCAGTTTTGGCTATAGGATAAAATTCAAAAAGGTCCTTCTTGTTACGGCATATCCTCATACCTTTACCGCCTCCACCGAAAGCAGCCTTGATTATGACCGGATATCCCAATCTCTGGCACAATTTTGCTGCAGATCTGAGGTCCTTTATATTACCATTTGAACCGGGGATTACAGGGATTTTGTTTTTGTTCATAACCTCTATAGCTTTAGATTTATTGCCCGCAAGCGCTATAGCCTCGGCTGGAGGACCGATAAATGTAATATCATTATCATGACATATATTTGCAAACTGATCATTTTCCGCAAGAAAACCATAACCGGGATGAAGGGCATCGCAATTAGTGATCTGTGCAGCAGTTATAAGATTATCTATATTCAAATAGCTTTTGACCGGCTGCGGAGGACCTATGCATATGCTTTTATCAGCCATTTTTCTGTGCATGGAATCTTTATCAGCTGTTGAGTAAACCGATACGCATTCTATATTTAATTCCCTGCAGGCCCTTATTATTCTTAAAGCGATTTCGCCCCTATTGGCGATAAGTATTCTTTTAAACATGGGCTTATATTATTCTTTCCTAAGTATCATTATTGTTTGATCAAATTCTACTGCATCCTCATCAGTGACCAGGACCTCTTCAATTGTTCCAGCATATTCAGAATCTACCTTATTCATCAGCTTCATAGCCTCGATAATAAATAATGTATTGCCTTTTTTGATTTTATCTCCAGCTTTTACAAATGAGGGTTCACCTAGAGCAGGAGAAGCATAAAAAGTACCCACAATAGGGGATTTAATTTCAATTGTTCCCTCTTTTAACACTGGTCCAGGGTCTAGAGGAGCCTGTTGGACAGAGCCCGTTTGGGAAGTAGGTTTCTTATCAGCGCTGTTTATAGAGATTTTAATATCACCAAGTTCAAATTTTATCTCATCAATATTGCTGCTTTCAACAATATTGGTTATTTCCTTAAGTTTTTTAGTATCAAGACTTGCAAGGTCTGAGAGTGATACGGATTCATCGGATTTGCCGGATTTTTTACCTGTAGTTTTTGCTTTCTGTGTCTTGATCTTTGCTGTTGGCCTTATTCCACGGATATTCTCAAGATAGTTTTTTGTTTTTTCTGGTGAAATACAATAGCTCAGGATATCTTCACTCTTAGTGCTAAGGCTTTCAAGTTCCTCTGCGCACTGCTTGTACATGTCCTCTATTTCGATATTCTGCTTTTTATCTCCATTTTCCTTATCTGAGAGCGCTTCAAGTCTTTCAAGGACTTCCTTACTTATCTTTCTGGGTAGTTTACCGAAATGTCCCCAGATCAATTTTTTTATCTCATCACAAAGTATTTCCCATCTATAGTCAGATATGACGCTGTTTAAGACTGCCTGGCTTCCTATTATCTGGCCTACAGGAGTTGAAAGAGAGGGGTTCCCTATTTCATTCTTGATAAGGAGGACTTCCTCGAGAACAGAGTCAAGAGATTCTTCTTCCCCTATCTCCACAAGCTGTTGTTCGATATTTGTTATGAGCCATTTTGGCATAAGATTCTTGTTTGCATGATTTAGTATAAATCTTGTAGAGAAAAGATCCTGCTTGATATGCGGGTAGACAAATTTCTTTATGATCTCACCCAGCTCCACTACTTTATCATAATCCAGCTTATAGGAAACATCTGTATCCTTCAGACTAAGGAAGAATGAAAATACCGTGGAGGTAAAATCATTATATGAAGATGGTAGAAAACTCAAATCAACACCGCTGCAGCCATTGATCACTGCTTCAAAATAATTAAGAGTCTGGAGTCCCCTGAGATTGGAAGCGCTGAAGTGTACAGGTACCTTTATTTCCTGGGAAAGTGTTTTAAAGAGCTCATTGGCTTTCTTTGGAAGCATAGTAGATTCCGCATCTTTGATGCATATGCTTGAGCAGCCCATTTCCACAAGCTTCTTAGCTGTATCAGGGTAATAATCCAGTTTCTGATGATCATCATAAATAATTGTCCCCTGGCAGTCCACTTTGCTCTTAATGATCTCTCCTATGGTGAATTCCATATTTTTTAAATCATTAAGACTATCATAGACCCTGAATATGCTGATCCCGCTGTTAATACTCTGCTTTATAAATTTTTCAATAATATTGTCTGAATATAATTCCAGGCCTGTCATATTCCTGGCTCCAATAAGTGCCTGGAGCGGAGTTGAAGGAATTATGCTTTTAACAAACTGAGTTATCTGAAAGGGATTCATATTCAATCTGCTCTCAAGCATTTTTTCAAAGCTTGAACCTCCCAATATTTCAAGGCTGTCATATTTAAGTCCGCTAAAGCCTTCCAGGATAGACTGGAAACTCTTTTTGTCGAGTGTATCAAGATCGATATTTTGGAAAATATTCCGAATAGTTATGTCATTTATGCTTACAGTTTTCATTTTCTTTTCTTACCTAACTCTAAAACATTGATTATTATCAAAACTTTAAGGAGGTCTACTATTATAAAGGGTTCAATGCCTGATTTCCAGGTCTTGAGCATTAAGTCAGAAACAGAATAGCCAGGAAATAATGGGGAAATTAATCCAAAAAGATGCACAAATCCAAATAAATATATGATCGATATGATCAGGACACCTGCAATACTGGAAGAAAAACCAGCCAGGAGGCTGTTATTTTTGGATAATCTATTTTTAGAATTCATGTTTTGATATAGGAATCCACAAAAATAAGCTGCTACAGCAAATCCGATTATATAACCTGCAGTAGGTCCTGTAAGGACCATCAGTCCACTTTTAAATCCTGCAAATACGGGAAGACCTGCAAGTCCCATAGAAATATATAGGAGCTGGCTTGTAAGGGCCCAGGGCCCGCCGAGCATTAAAGCCGAGAAGATAACAGTCAAAACCTGCATGGTCACAGGGACCGGTGTAAAAGGTAGATAGATAAATGAGTTCGCCGAAACTACCATAAGTAATGCAAATATGATGGAAAACGTGAGTTTTATTGTGAGTTTTCTGGTATCCGTATAAACGGCAGTCTGTGGAGTTTCCATCGTAGTCATTGTTCCATTTTCAACCATTCAAAACCTTTCTAATTGCAAGAAGATTAAATTTGTTTAAGAAGTTCTCTAGCTAAGACGCTTGCTATTGTAGAAAAGTTTCAGCATTATAGGCCTGTCAGGGTGTAAAATATGAAACTATTAGATTATACCCCCGTCTTTTTATAAAGTTAGTTTTTGCAAAAATAATATTCGGGGGACCCATGCATTACCTTTTAACTGAAGAACAAAAAATGATAGTAGATATTTGCCGCCAGATAGTTGATGAGAGGATCAAGCCTGTCAGGGCAGAGCTTGATGAGAAAGCGGAATTTCCCTGGGAGATAATCAAGGAGATCGCAAAGAGTGATCTATTCAGACTTTTTACTGCAGAAGAATATGAAGGAATGGGTACCGGAATATTTGAAGTATGCCTTGCAACAGAAGAGCTTTCGAGAGGAGACCTTTCGGTAGCTACTTCCTTTGCTGCTTCCGGACTGGGTTTCATACCGATAAATATCGGTGGAAATGATGAGCAGAAAAAAAGATTCCTTCCCCAGCTTGCAAGCGGTGAAAAACTTGCCGCATTCGGCCTGACTGAAGCTGAGGCAGGCAGTGATGTCGGCGCTATCAGGACCACTGCTGTAAAAGACGGGGATCATTATATATTAAACGGGACCAAGCAGTGGATAACCAATGGCGGGGAAGCAGATATATATACAATATTTGCAATGACAAATCCTGAAAAAGGCGCAAGGGGCGCAAGTGCAATAATAGTGGAAAAAGGTACACCCGGTTTTGAATTTGGCAAAAAGGAAGAAAAGCTTGGGATCAGGGCATCTGCCACAAGAGAACTTATATTTACCGATTGCAGGGTTCCTGTAGAAAACCTCATTGGACGCGAGGGAATGGGATTTATCATAGCCATGAAGACTTTTAATGAATCCAGACCGGCTGTAGGTGCCCAGGCAGTAGGTGTAGCACAGGGAGCGCTTGAGGAAGCCCTTGAATACTCCAAGGTGAGGAAGCAGTTCGGTGCGCCGATATCTTCATTCCAGGCAATCCAGCATATGCTGGCAGATATGGCGACAAGTGTGGAGGCAGCAAGATCTCTTGTGTACCATACGGCCAGGGTCATCGATAGCGGTGACAAGAATACATCAAGATTATCAGCGATGTCAAAACTCTTTGCTTCAGATATGGCCATGAAAGTAACAACAGATGCTGTCCAGATCCTTGCAGGATATGGATACATGAAGGAGTATCCGGTTGAGAAGATGATGAGGGATGCAAAGATAACACAGATATATGAGGGAACGAACCAGATCCAGAGAAATGTTATTGCACTGGATATGATAAAAAGAGGAGTTATTTAAATGAAAATAGTAGTTTGTATAAAGCAAGTACCGGGAACAACTGATATAAAAATAAACCCTGAGACAAATACCCTGGTAAGACAGGGGATTGAGAATATTATAAATCCTTTTGACTCATATGCCGTTGAAGAGGGTGTCAGGATAAAAGAAAGACTTGATGCTGATGGGGGTTATGCGGATAACTCTGAGGTCGTCGCCATGACTATGGGGCCTCCCCAGTCAGAAGAGATGCTAAAAGAAGCTGTAGCGGCAGGCGTGGACAGAGTAGTGCTGCTCTCTGACAGGGCTTTTGCCGGAGCAGATACCTGGGCAACTTCCAATACTCTTGCAATGGCTGTTGATAAGCTTGAGGATATTAAACTGGTAATATTTGGCAAGCAGACTCTTGACGGTGATACCGGACAGGTCGGTCCGGAATTTGCACAGAGGATGAATATACCATTTATAGGATATGTAAGCGAAATTATGGAAATATCTGCCAAAAAGATAAAGGTAAAAAGACTGGCCGAGGACAGATATGAGATATTTGAGGTCAGGCTTCCTGCGGCGATCTCTGTCATCAAGGATATAAACACTCCCAGGGTACCTTCGCTGAGGGGAAAGATGAAAGCTAAAAGTGTAGAGGTCCCCGTTTGGACCGCAAGTGATCTTGGAGCTGATGAAGACGAGTTAGGGCTTTCCGGATCATATACGCAGGTAGTAAAGATTTTCACACCGAAGATGGTGCATGATGTAAGCATAATAGAGGGAACACCTGAAGAGCAGGTTGAAGAATTGTTTAAAAATCTTAAAAGTTTAAATATAGTCAGTTAGGGGGATTACTGGTTTATGGAGATCAAGGTAAATGAAAGCACCTGTACGGGATGCAGCTTATGTAAGGGTGTCTGCCTGTATGATGCTATTGAAATAAAAGACGGCATAGCAGTTATCGGTGAAACTTGCGTTTTCTGCGGAGCATGTGTAGAAAGCTGTAAATTTGAATCGATTGAGATAATAGGACTGGACACAGAAGAAAAGGATTTTTCAGATTACAGGGGAGTATGGGTATATCTTGAAGCTCATGGAAATGAGCTTGCCGATGTAGGATTTGAACTCCTGAGCGAGGGCAGGAAGCTTGCTGATAAGCTTAAAGTACCGCTTTCAGGTATTGCTATCGGCAGCGGTATTGAGGAAAATACCAGGATAGCTTTTCAATATGGTATGGATAAACTGTACCTTATAGAGGATCCTATTTTTGAGAACAATATTGATGATATTTTTTCAAAAGCGCTTGTCCAGCTGATAAGTAAACACAAGCCTGAGATATTTCTGGCCGGGGCCACATCTTTTGGAAGGACCCTGGCACCGAAAGTGGCAGCAATCTTAAAAACAGGACTTACAGCCGACTGTACCGGCCTTGCCATAGATGATGAGAAAAAAATACTTCTCCAGACGAGACCTACTTTTGGCGGGAACATACTTGCTACCATAATCACAAGGAATGCAAGACCGCAGATGGCTACCGTAAGGCCGCATGTAATGGAAAAGAAAATAATAAATGAAGACCCTGGTGATATCCAGGATAAAATAATCAAGATAGAGATAGATCCGAAGAATTTTAAGACTAAATATAAGATGCTCGGTACCGAGACTGAAAAAGGCGAGAAAATAAATATAAATGATTATGAAGTGATCGTCTCAGGTGGAAGAGGACTTGGCGGCGGTGAAAAATTTGAGCTCCTAAAAGAACTTGCCGATACTTTGAGTGGTGTAGTAGGTGCCTCAAGAGCTGCTGTTGATTCCGGATGGATATCATATCCGCATCAGGTGGGCCAGACAGGCAAGACAGTGAATCCCAAGATCTATATAGCATGTGGTATTTCCGGAGCCATTCAACATCTGGCAGGGATGCAGACCTCTGATATAATAATTGCTATAAACAAGGATTCAAATGCGCCGATCTTCAAAGTCGCAAATTATGGTATAGTAGGGGACCTGTTTGAGATAATACCTATGCTTATAAAAAGGATAAAAGAGGGGAAACCCCTGGTCTAGGAGCTTTTCCGAGAACTGGATCCTGGCTTGTCCAATCCTTCGGGCAGTCGCTATTTTTATACATATCTTTGTTTTTCGTCATCGCAGGTACTACATACATAATATGACTACTGGTACCTGATATTTTTTTCCCATTTTTTAAAAAGTGAT
>CAZKVA010000015.1:0-6743 GCA_964556035.1 uncultured Actinomycetota bacterium | reverse complement strand
TACATAATATGACTACTGGTACCTGATATTTTTTTCCCATTTTTTAAAAAGTGATTTGAAGTCTCCAGTGGTGGAGAAATAATCATATGATCTCTCAAAATTATCAAGTATTTTTGCCATGATAAGTTCCCTGTCAGCAGCCTTGCCCAGGATCTTCTGAATACTTGTGGCCATATTATCCAGTCCGCCCAGTGTTTTATCGTCAATATTCACATTTATTCCCACTCCAAGGATTATTATCTGAAGTGTATTTTCTTTTTTTAATTCAGAAAGTATGCCTCCAAGCTTATGTTCACCATAGTAAAGGTCATTGGGCCATTTTATATCTACATTTATATTGCATATATCTATAAGCGCCTCCGAGATGGAGAAGGCTGCAATAAGGGTAAGATTAGGAAGTTCTTCCGGACGGATATCTGTGATGATCATCAGTGAAAACCAGAGCCCTCCTTTGGGGGAAAGCCATTTGCGCCTGAAGCGTCCCCTGCCGCTCGTCTGTATATCTGCAAGGACAAGCATGCCGTCAAGCTTCTCAAGGTCTTTGCCGTGGCTTTTTTTTATTAATTCCCCGGAGTAATCATTAGTTGAACCAATGTTATCAAAATATTTAAACTTTCGCCCGAATTTAGAAGTATTGAGTAGTTTATTGAATTTTTCGGTATTAAAGTTTTTCATAATATGATTTTTAATCACATCGATTTCAATATGTCACATAAATCAATTTGCACACTATTATTAAAATAAAATACTATAAAAATGATAAGATAATAAGGAATATAATGAAATTACTTTTTTAAAAAATTCCAGTTTCACATAATAGCTTATAGAATATCCTCACGCTGCTCCTTTGATTGAAACCATAAAAACACTACTCCGTCTAAAAATTAGGCCACACCAGGTTTAAATAATATAAGATAAATTTGGTATAGAAGGGTGTAATTATGTCAAAAATGACAAAAAAGGATATAGAAAATATTATTCCTCACCGTGACCCCTTTCTTCTAATCGATGAGATCCTGGAAATAGAACCAGGGAAGAGGATCAAGGGTGTGAAGCATGTCAGTGAAGAAGAATATTATTTTAAGGGTCATTTTCCCGGGAACCCGATAATGCCGGGTGTGCTTCAGGTAGAGACTATAGCACAGGCTGGTGCAGTTGCTGTACTGATACTGCCTGAAAATAAGGGCAAGTTGGTATTATTTGCGGGAATTGATAAAGCCAGGTTTAAGAGAATGGTCAAACCGGGTGATGAGCTTATAATAGAAGTAGAGATCGAAAGTTTCAGGCGCAATATCGGCAAAGGGAAAGGTAAGGCTACGGTAGATGGTAAGCTTGCATGCGCTGCAGATATTATGTTTGCACTTGGTTAGTTCTTGTTTGGATCTTGATCGGCTAAGATTGGTTAATAATAAGATCATATAAATTCTCAGTTTAAGGCAAATACATATTTTATCACGGAAAGGTATATAAGATTTGATAAGTAAAGTAGGATCCGGCGGACAACCCCCCAAAATAGCCCTGATGTTTCCGGGACAGGGGTCCCAATTTGAAAAGATGGGGCAGCAATTCTTAAGATTTAATAGTAAATATTTAGACTATTTCGAGAGGGCAGCAGAAGTACTAAAAAAGGACCTGCTGGGGATCATAAATGGAGAAGATAAAGACAATAACTTAAATGATACCCGTTTTTCCCAGGTCGCAATATTCTGTTTGAGTAGTGCCTTATTCGATTACCTTAGAGGAGAGCTCTCCCTGGGTAAAAAATATATAGATACGATCCTGGGCCATAGCCTCGGTGAATACAGTGCACTCTTTGGCTGCGGAGTATATACTTTTGAAAAAGGTCTTGAACTTGTGGCATATAGGGGAAAAATAATGAGTGCAGCCGATAAAACTGCCAGAGGTATGATGGCAGCGGTGCTTGGAGCAGAATCTGAGTCAATAGAAGATGTACTGGAGGGCTATAAAGATAAAGTATTTATTGCAAATTATAATGATCATACCCAGACAGTCATAAGCGGTTATAAAGATGAAGTAGTGAAAGCTATGTCAGACCTTAAGAAAAAAGGGATAAAAAAAGTGATACCGCTTAAGGTAAATATAGCCTCACATTGTCCGCTTATGAGTAGTGTCTCTGAAAGTCTTGGAGATTTTATTGAGACCAGTATTGATTTTAATGACCCGGAGATACCATTTTTGTCCACAACCGAGGTTTCATATAGGGATGGAAAAGATATAAAGGATACTCTTAAGGGGCAACTAGTAAATCCTATCAAATGGGTGGACAGTATAGGTCTTCTTCTTGACAGGGGAGTGGATACTTTTATTGAGATTGGGCCAGGGAAGATATTATCAGGACTTACCGCGAGGATCGCACGAAAGAGTAATAAAAATATCACTGTACTAAACACAAGCGATCTTGGGGATATTGAAAATACCATTAGTAAATTACAAGAGAGAGGATTGCTTGATGAAGCTTGAAAATAAGTTAGCCATTGTTACTGGCGGAGCAAGAGGAATCGGTAAGAAAATATGTGAAGCATTTTTAAAAGAGGGTGGGAGTATTGCCATTTTTGATGTAAACGAAGAAGAAGGCAAGAAAACTGCTAATGAGTTCAATGAGTCATTTGGTAGCGGGAAAGCGGAGTTCTACAGAGTGGATATTACCAGTGAAAAAAATGTTGAAGATACGATAGGTGCTGTCATTGATAAGAGCGGAGCCATTGATATCCTTGTAAACAATGCAGGGATCACGATGGATAATCTCATGCTCAGGATGAGTGTTGATGATTGGAAAAAGGTAATAGACATCAATCTTACCGGAGCATTTATATGCTCAAAATTTACAGTAAAACACATGATGAAGGCAAGGAGCGGAAAAATAATCAATATATCCTCGATCGTCGGGGTACACGGTAATGCGGGGCAGGCAAATTACTCTGCTTCTAAGGCAGGACTGATAGGGCTCACGAAGACCCTGGCAAGGGAACTTGCAGGAAGAAATATCCTGGTAAATGCAGTAGCTCCCGGATATATTGAAACGGAGATGACAGATAAACTTCCGGACAAGGTCAAAGAGGCCCTCCTTGGACAGATCCCCACAAAAAGGCTCGGAAGTGTAGATGATGTTGCCAATGCAGTGCTTTTCCTGGCTGGCAGTGATTCGGACTATATAACCGGTACTGTGCTGGGTGTTGATGGTGGAATGGGAATCTAAGTAATAAACAATTATAAATATTATTAAGGAAATGAGATATTAATGTCAAATATTGCCAAAGGCGAAAGAAGAGTTGTTGTCACAGGTCTTGGTCTTATAACTGCGCTTGGATTGGACCTGGAAAAAAGCTGGAACGGGCTTACCAATGGAAAGTCAGGGGTAACCCCTGTCGAGAGGATCGATATATCAAAACTAGCCTGCAGGATAGCTGCACAGATATATGATTTTGAACCCAAAGAGCATATGGATTTTAAAGCCTCCAGGAGAATGGACAGATTTTCACAGTTTGCGGTTAAATCTTCAAAGGACACTATTGCTGACAGTGGGCTCGTAATCAATGAAAAAAATGCACATAGGGTAGGGGTTATTGTCGGAAGCGGTGTTGGCGGACTGTCCACTCTGGAGGAACAGCATATAAGGCTACTGGAGAAAGGTGAAGACAAAGTGAGTCCTTTTATTATACCTATGATGATTGCAAATATGGCTGCGGCGCATGTTTCAATAATCAGTGGGGCAAAAGGGCCGGTATCGACGACCTCGACTGCATGTGCGGCAGGTTCAAATGCCATCGGTGATTCTTTTGAGATAATAAAGAGGGGACTTGCCGAGGTTATGATAGCCGGTGGAAGCGAGGCCGCAATAACGCCGATAGGAATGTCAGGCTTTTCAAATATGAATGTGATGTCTGGCCGTAATGATGATCCTGAAGCTGCCTCCAGGCCTTTTGATAAAGACAGGGATGGATTTGTGATGGGTGAGGGCTCCGGTATGATAGTGCTTGAAGAACTCGAGCATGCTCTTGCAAGGGGAGCAAAGATATATTGCGAGATGTTTGGATATGGGATGTCAGGTGAGGCTTTCCATATAACCGCTCTTGAAGAATCTGGAACAAATCTGGCACGATGTATGTCTATATGTTTAGAAGAGGGTAATATTGCAAAAGAGGAAATAAATTATGTAAATGCACACGGCACTTCCACTCTTTTAAATGATGCGATTGAGACCACAGCAATAAAGAAGTGTTTTGGAAAGCATGCTTATGAATTAAATGTGAGTTCAACGAAATCAATGACCGGCCATTGTCTTGGAGCTTCTGGCGCAATCGAGGCGGTAGCGTCGATAATGGCAGTAAAAAATGATATAATTCCACCGACGATAAATCTTGACAATCCGGACCCGGTATGCGATCTGGACTATACCGCAAAAGTAAAACAGGAAAAAGTTGTAAATGTGGCTATTTCCAACTCTATGGGGTTTGGCGGTCATAATGTAACACTTGGATTTAAAAAATATGACAGATAAGAATAAAATAAAAAAATGTAAGTCATGCAATAAGGATATTGAAAGAGAAATATATTTTTTAAATCTACAGGTATGTCCATATTGCAATAATCATTCTTATATCAGCTGTAGAGAAAGAATGCAGATAACTACAGACGAAAACAGCTTTATAGAACAAAATGGAAACTTGAGTTCTGTTGATGTTTTAAAATTTTACGACCTCAAATCTTATCCTGATCGTTTAAAGGAAGCCAAGCTAAAGACCAGCCTTAGTTCCGCAATAATAATAGGTGAAGCGAAAATAAATGGCTATGAAGTTGCTGTTGGGGTTATGGATTTTAGTTTTATGGGCGGCAGCATGGGAAGCGTTGTCGGTGAGAAAATAAAGAATCTGGCAGATTTGAGCATAGAAAAGAATATTCCCTTGATACTTTTTTCTGCATCTGGCGGAGCCAGGATGCAGGAGGGAATAATCTCCCTGATGCAGATGGCAAAAACTGTATCAAGTGTTAGAAGGGTCATGGAAAAAAAGATCCCTTATATTTCAATTATTACTCACCCTACTACAGGAGGGGTTAGTGCGAGTTTTTCCACGGTCGCAGACATAATAATTGCAGAGCCGGGAGCATTGTTCTGTTTTGCAGGACCCCGTGTCGTAAAGCAGACTATAAAAAAAGACATGCCCCCGGATTTTGGCATGTCTGAAAGAAATTTGAAAAACGGGCAGGTAGATATGATCATTAATAGGGGAGATATGAAGGAAACACTTTCAAAATTAATAAGACTATTTAAAGGTTAAGATGGATCTAAAAAAATTAGGGGATGTCCCTAAAAGTTATGTTAAGGAAATTCTAAATTCCCTTTCAAAACTTGATAAATTAAAGAAAGTTCCTTTCTTTACAGGTATTCATTTTAAGGATACTGAAGATGATCTGAATAAAAAAATTGATGATTACAGGAAGGTGGACCGGGAATCCGGAAGGATCTGGAGGATCGTGGAACTCTCCCGTGATGATGGAAGGCCGCAGTGCCAGGATTATATAAAAGGCATCTTCACAGATTTTGTCAGTCTTTCAGGAGACAGGCTTTCCCTGGAGGACCAGTCAATAATGGCGGGTCTGGGAAAAATAGGAGGCAGGACAGTGGCAGTTATCGGCCACAATAAAGGTAAGGACACAAAGGAAAGAATAAAATATAATTTTGGATCCAGTGTTCCGCAAGGATATAGGAAATCCCAGAGAATAATGAAACTAGCAGATAGATTTGGTTTTCCGGTAATAACATTTGTTGATACCCCTGGAGCATATGCCGGGATAGATGCTGAGGACAGCGGTCAATCAAGCGCTATAGCACACAGTATACAGCATATGTTTGAACTGAAGGTACCTGTTATAGTCGTACTTATTGGTGAAGGCGGAAGCGGAGGAGCCCTTGCACTGGCTGTTGGAAATGAAATAGCAATGCTTGAAAATTCTACATATTCTGTAATATCTCCTGA
Organism: uncultured Actinomycetota bacterium; assembly: GCA_964556035.1. Lineage (GTDB taxonomy): Bacteria > Actinomycetota > Humimicrobiia > Humimicrobiales > Humimicrobiaceae > M55B120. Next base: position 747 of record CAZKVA010000015.1, on the reverse strand, counting down.
AGCTTGTTCTGCGATCTTATGGAAAAATCCTTCAGGTACAAGACTGGCTGCAAGAGCTTTGAAACTTACTTCAAAAGATCTTTTAAGACTCGGCATCGTTGACAGGATAATAAATGAACCGATAGGTGGAGCACAGAATGATCCTAAGAGAATGGTAAGAATAGTAAAAAGATATATCTCGGACGCAGTAGGCAGACTGGGTAAATATAGTGGCGAAGAACTTGTGCTGAAGAGAGCTGAAAAGTTTGAGAATATGGGATCCTTTATAAGGGAATAATAAAAAACCCTATTTACCGACAAATAGGATTATGGAAGAATCTAAAGAGATGAAGTAACCAGGGAGGGGCAACTGATCGAGGATCTCTCCATATTGAAACGAATAATCCGCATCAATATAACTTATTTCTATTCCAATACCAAGAAGTTTAAGTCTTTCCGACGCCTGTTCAAGGTCCAGTCCCACAAGATCCGGTACTTCACTTAATGGTTCGGATGTAGATATTTTTAACTCTACCGTACTTCCGGCTTTTATACTTGTTCCTGGTTGAGGTATAACTGAAACAATTAACCCGGGTAGGGATATCTCCTCTGTTAATGGGGTCTTGCTTGTTATGACATTTATTCCCATAGATTCAAGATGATTTGAAGCATATACAAAGTCTAACCCTATTATATTGGGGATCACTATAGTTTGACTACCCTTACTAATGATAATATCTACAGTATCTTCTTTATCTGCTTCTTCAC
>CAZKVA010000014.1:0-19302 GCA_964556035.1 uncultured Actinomycetota bacterium | reverse complement strand
GGTGGTGCCAGCGGAAGCTGGTAGAGACATTTTTAAATTGGCTGTCCATAGTGTATGAAGATAAAACCAGAATAATAGCCTCAAGAGAAGATCTTTTTATAGCGGAATTGAGTTTATAGCATCATTTCTTGTTCACTCGAATTGACTTTAGATTTTAATTGTAATATATTATTATTTAGGGATCTTTAGTATTTAATATGGAGTTTTTTTGAAGGTTTCTCCTGAAGAATTAAAGCATCGCTTAAATCAATTCAAAGAAAGTGCTAAACAATCTGGAATAAAACTAACCCACCAGCGCATAGAGATCTTTAAGGAAATTGCAAAATCAACAACTCATCCAAATGTGGCTACTATTTATAAAGGGGTTCGTAAAAGAATTCCCTCAGTATCATTGGATACAGTTTATAGAACACTGTGGACATTTCTTGACTTGAGATTGATAACCACACTCGGGCCAAACAGGGAAAAACCCAGATTTGATGCAAATATGAAACCCCATCACCACTTCGAATGCATAAAATGCAGTAAGACTTATGATTTTTACAGCAAAGAATTTGATCAAATAATAATTCCAGATAGTGTCATTACTATGGGTAATGTTAATAAAGTACAAGTAGTTGCCAAAGGTCTCTGTTTTCAATGCTCAAAAATAAAAGAGAAAACCTAAAAAAATATTCTAAAGGAGGATTTAAAATGGCAAAAGACAAGAAAAAACTTACAACAGGTTTTGGGATGCCGGTAGATAATGATCTCAATTCAGAAACTGCTGGCAAGAAGGGCCCCATACTTATCCAGGATGTCCACCTGACAGAGAAGCTTGCTCATTTCGACCGTGAAAGGATCCCTGAGCGTGTAGTACACGCTAAAGGAGCCGGAGCATATGGTCATTTTGAAGTGACTAAAGATGTGACAAAATATACGCGTGCAAAATTTCTATCAGGGATAGGTAAGAAAACTGAGGTCTTCTTACGATTTTCAACTGTAGGAGGAGAGAAGGGATCTGCAGACTCAGAACGAGACCCACGAGGTTTTGCTTTAAAATTCTACACTGAAGAAGGTAATTACGATATGGTGGGTAATAACACTCCAGTCTTCTTTATACGTGATTCACTCAAGTTCCCTGATTTCATACATACCCAGAAACGTAACCCAGCAACCAATCTTAAAGATCCAGACATGTTCTGGGATTTCCTTTCCCTGACTCCAGAATCTATCCATCAGGTTACAATATTATTTTCCGATCGAGGTACCCCAAAAAGTTTCCGGAATATGAATGGATACGGCAGCCATACCTTCATGTGGTATAACGAAAAAGGCCAGTACTGGTGGGTGCAGTTACATTTTAAGACCGAGCAAGGAATTGAAAACTTCACTGGTGAGGAAGCAGGTAAGATGCGTGAGATTGATCCTGATTGTGCTACACGTGACCTGTCTGAAGCTATTTCAAAGGGAGATTTTCCATCCTGGCGACTCGAGGTTCAGATAATGACCCCAGAGCAGGCAAAAGACTACCGTTTCGATCCCTTTGACATCACAAAAATCTGGCCACATGCTGACTTTCCGCTAATAGAGGTCGGCAAGTTAGTATTGAACCGAAACCCAGAAAACTATTTTGCAGAGGTGGAACAATCTGCTTTCTCACCAGGTAATTTCGTTCCTGGAATTGGTCCTTCCCCAGACAAAATGCTTCAGGGGCGTTTATTCAGCTACCCTGACACTCACAGACACAGACTTGGCCCCAACTATCATATCCTTCCAATCAATGCAGGCAAAGCCTGCCCCATGAATAGCTATCAGCGGGATGGTGCTATGCGTTTTGATAAGAATGAAGGAGGAAAACCTAACTATTGGCCAAACAGCTTTGGGGGTCCTGCTCCAGATCCTAAAATGACTCCCCCACCAATAGATATTGCTGGTATGACTGCGCGTCATGAATATGTTCTTGGTGATGTAGATTTTGTACAGGCAGGCGTTCTCTACAGTAAAGTTATGACTGATTCTGATAGAAAAAACTTGGTTAATAATATAGTATCGCACCTGAATAATGCCCAGAAGCGCATCCAACTACGACAAACAGCTCTGTTCTATAAAGCTGATCCCAACTATGGCCAGAGTGTTGGCAATGGTCTTGGTCTGGATATGAAAGAGGTCAAAAAGCTTGCTTCAATGTCTCAGGAGGACAGAGTCCGGGCAACTCTTAAGTGATTTATTTATATAATGAAAGTGAGAGAGCTTTGTTCAGTATATGAATTATGGAAAAATAAATAAGAAAGTGAGTATAAAAATGGCAAACTTAAAAGGAACAAAAACTGAAAAAAATCTTCTGGCATCTTTTGCAGGAGAATCACAAGCTAGAAACCGGTATACATTTTTTGCCAGTGTAGCGAAAAAGGCAGGTTTTGAGCAAATAGCAGCGATATTTCTGGAAACTGCTGGTAATGAGAAAGAACATGCAGAGAGATTTTTCAAGTTTCTGGAAGGTGGAGATGTAGAAATCATAGCAAGCTATCCGGCAGGCATAATAGAAGATACAGCAGTTAATCTAGAAGCCTCTGCAGCAGGTGAAAACCTGGAATGGACAAAAATCTACAAAGAAGCAGAGGAAACAGCACAAAGTGAAGATTTTGAAAAAATTGCTTCTGTCTTCAAAGAGATAGCAGAGGTAGAGGAACAACACGAAATACGATACAGAAAATTACTCAAGAATTTAAAAGAAGGCAAGGTATTTAAAAAGGATATGATAGTTAAATGGAAATGCCGCAACTGTGGATATGTCCATGAAGGGATAGAAACACCAAAGGAATGCCCAGCCTGTGCACATCCCCAGAGTTATTATGAGCTATTTTGTGAGAATTATTGATAGTATAATAATGGTTATTCTTTGTGATATAGTCTTTCCTGAACTAAATACGATAGTTATTTTTACTGGTGAAAATTACACTTCTAAAACAACTAATTTTAAAATTCTTGAGAAATATATTTTACCTGCTATTGAATAAATTTTTCAGAGTTTTTTTAGAATATAATTATTAAAATATCTGTAACATAATTGTCTTAAAATTGGCTGGGGGGAGAGGGTTCGAACCAATAACTTTATATTTTAATTCATGTATCTAATACAGGGAAATACTGAAGATATTATTCATGTTTAAAAAAAACATAAACAAACTACTTGGTAGATTTACCATATAGAAATATTGTAAAATACTTTTATTTTTTCAATAAATCATAGACTTCTTTATACTCCGGAGCCACAGCGGAAAAACCCAGCTCCCTCAGGGACCCGACAAATACTTCAGTTACCGATTCCTCCCCGTGAACAATAAAGATCTTGTCAGGCTTTTTCTCAAAACAGTCTAACCATTTCAGTAGGCCTTCCCTGTCCGCATGGGCAGATAGTCCTGTAAAATTATATATAGATGCAAGCACAGCTATTTCATCATGATATATCTCTACCCTCTCAGCACCATCAAGCAGTTCTCTGCCAAGTGTGCCAATTGCCTGGTAGCCCACAAAAACAACAGCACATTCCTTTTTCCATAGATTATGCTTTAAGTGATGCTTTATCCTTCCACCTTCACACATCCCACTGGAAGAAATTATGACCTTGGGGGTCGTGTCATAATTTAATGCCTTTGAGTCATTAACTGAAGCAGTAAATTCCAGATTTGGAAAGTTTAATGGGTTCAAACCATTTTTAACTATATCTTTCGCTTCCTGATCTCCATAAATGTGTAGATCATCATCATATAGATCTGTAGCTTTAGTTGCCATGGGACTGTCAACATAAACAGGAAAATCAGGATTTGAAACCAGCTTTTTCTCCTTCATCTCGCGTATTAAATATAAGAGGCCCTGTGTCCTGCCGATTGCAAAAGAAGGTATTATCACATTTCCGCCTCTTGACAGTACCTTGTCTATGATATTGGCCAGTTTCAATGTGTAGTCTTCGCTTTCCCTGTGATTCCTGTCCCCATATGTCGACTCCATTACAATATAGTCAGCTTCCCTTATGCACTGTGGATCTTTTATTATGGGCTGGTCCGTATTTCCAATATCTCCGGAAAAGACAATTTTTTTTGCTTCTTTTCCTTCACTTAAAAATATCTCAATCGATGCCGAACCCAATATGTGGCCGGCATCCACAAAACTGATCTTGATATACTCATCTATTTTTATTAACTCACCGTATCTACAGGGTACTAAAAGTTTTAAGGTATTCTCCACATCTTTCATGGTATACATAGGCAGTACTACTTTTTTCCCGGCTCTCTTGGCCCTTTTATTTTCCCACTTTGCGTCCATCTCCTGGATGTGCGCGCTGTCCCTTAGCATTATCGTGATCAGGTCACATGTAGCCTCTATTGCATATATCTTTCCATTAAAACCTTCTTTGACAAGTAAGGGCAATCTGCCGCTATGGTCAATATGTGCATGGGTCAATGCAATATAATCTATATCGCTTGCCTTAAACGGCAGTCTCTGATCGTCTTTTTTATCACGACCCTGCTGCAGACCGCAATCTACTAAAAGTTTCTTTCCATTTGCTTCAAGAGCGTAGCAGCTTCCGGTTACCTCTCTGGTGGCGCCATAAAATGATAAATTCATAACTTTTATGCTTTCTTTTTTAGTTTAACAATTCTTAAGTGGCAAGTAATTTAAATATATTACTATTATTTTATTTTTTTTCATAAGACTATAATCAATTCATACTTTATATTGACATCTACCCTTAAAATTAATAGAATTTTCATTTGGCTAAAGAAGTAGTTAAAACTTTTTTAAAAATGAAGTAATAATAGAAAAGGAGACTAGAAAAGTGGAAATCTTAAAAAGAAAAATACCAGTATTTATGGTACTGCTTGTATTTGTACTGTCCATACTGGTGATGGTACCCGGAGTCCTCCTGGCAGCCGAGGAAGATGAAGCCGTGGAAGAAGAGGAAGAGGTAATTGTACCGGATCCTGATCCGGAGCTTTTGGAATTTGACACTGTATATCCGGAGATCCAGGCAGAGCTGGGCAGCGCTTATGAATTCACATTTAAAGTTACCTATGATATGGGTGATGAACCTTTTGGTCTTGAAGAGGATGTAACAGATAAGATATTTGATATTATAGTTGAATATCCAGAAGGATGGTTTGCTGCTGCTACTCCCGCTTACCAGAAAGAAACAGAAATCACTGCAGTCAAGCTAAAAAATGCTACCGAGGAAAACTTAAGAGTAGTTGCTGTTCCCCTTATTGATATGGACCCTGGTGAATTTGATATCAAGGTCACAATAAAATCAAGCATAGAAGACGATCCACTAGAGGGTAGTGTTGAATTTAAAGCAATAATCACTTCCACTTACCAGATGGATCTAAAGACAAAGACCGGAAGACTTTCAACAGATGTCACCTCCGGAAAAGACAATCATTATAAACTGATCATTCAAAACAATGGTTCTGCAAGTATTGAGAACATAGCTTTGACTTCATCTGAGCCTGATGGCTGGAAGATAACTTTTGATATCGATGAGATCGAAGTTTTAGAAGCTGGAGAAGATATAGAGATAGACGCCAATATAAGTCCTGCTGATAAGGCCATTGCAGGTGACTATATTGTCAATTTCAGTGCCAGTAGCGATAATGCTGAGGATGATATAGAACTCAGGATCACTGTTGAGACCCCGACCATATGGGGAATCATTGGTATCGCTATTATAGTAATTGTCATAGTTGCAGTTGCATTTATTTTTGCAAGATTAGGAAGAAGATAAAAAATGAGTGAAAACAACAACATTATAGTTGCGAAAGAACTGACTAAAGTATATGGCGAGACAACTACTGCTGTTGACCATCTTAACCTTGAGATCAAAGAGGGAGAAATTTTCGGACTATTGGGTCCCAATGGTGCCGGAAAATCTACTATAATACTCATGCTTCTTGGTCTTACGGAACCGACTTCGGGCAGTATCGGTGTTGCTGGTTTTGACTCTACAAGGGAACCCCTAAAAGTTAAATCCATTACCGGTTATCTTCCGGAGAAGGTCGGTTTTTACGAGGATATGTCTGCATATGCAAACCTTGCATATACAGCGGAACTTAACAGGGTCCCTTATAGGGAGGCACAGGAAAGGATCGATGAGGTCCTGGATATGGTAAACCTTGTTGAGAAAAAGAAGCATCTAGTAAAGACATTCTCCAAGGGTATGAAGCAGAGACTCGGTATAGCAGACGTATTGGTAAAAAGTCCAAAGCTTGTCATTTTTGATGAGCCTACAGAGGGCCTTGACCCCAAGGTAGCAAACCAGATACTTCAGACCATCCTTGATCTTAATAGGGATAAGGGTATAACCTTTATGCTTAGCTCTCATCAGCTCAACCTTGTACAGAAGATATGTGCAAGAGTGGGTATAATGTCAAAGGGAAAACTTGTCGGTGAGGGTCAGGTGGATGACCTTGGCAGAAATCTCTTTGGCGGCGGTAAATACCGTATCGAAATAGAGCTTGCAAAGGTCCCGGATGAGCTTATAGCAGATATTAAAAAGATCCCAAAGGTACTTGATATTGCAGTTGACGGACAGAAGCTGACCATCTCTTGTGATATGGACCTGAGGGAAGCTGTCTCGAAAGTCATCGCACAAGCAGCAATAATCATGACCAAGATGGACATGAAGCAGGATGCTTTGGAAGAGATTTACCTAAGATACTTTAAGGAAGAGGAGTAATATGAGAGGTGTATTAACCGTATTTAGAAAAGAGCTTACAGATCACTTTGCCAGTAAGAAGTTTTTAATACTTCTTGCCCTTATATACATTGCAGGCCTTGCTTCTACTTATGTTGCATTGCAGAATATAAGGGACGTTGCAAGTGCTCTGGACCAGTTTGTGTTTTTAAAACTTTATACAACTGGTGGAGATGTTCTCCCCTCCTTTATATCCTTCATATCATTTTTTATTCCCATAATAGGAATAATCTTTGGTTTTGATGCGATAAACAGCGAGAGGAACAGTGGAAACTTATCCCGGCTCATGTCCCAGCCCATATACAGGGATAGCGTAATAAACGGAAAGTTTCTGGCAGGGGTCACCACCCTTTCCATCATAGTTGCCAGCATAGCCTTTATAATCGCAGGTGTGGGGCTCACATCGATCGGCGTGCCTCCTACCTCTGAAGAGATATTAAGGATATTTTTCCTTGTATTTATATGCGTTTTCTATGGCGGATTCTGGATAGGGCTTTCAATGCTGTTCTCTGTTATCATGGAAAGGACAGCAGCATCTATACTTACTGCTATTGCGATCTGGATATTTTTGATGTTTTTCCTTCCCATTATTGCAAATGCCGTAGCAAATGGCGTAGCTCCGCTTGAGGGGGCCACTACGGCGGTGCAGGTGCAAAATTATTCTATTGAGCAGGGCATCCTTAGGATTTCGCCTTCGACCCTGTTTACAGAAGCAATAGCCATATTGCTGATACCTGTAGGGGGCCATTTTATGCTAAGGCCCATACTTCAAAGCGATTTAGCTAATATGATCTCAAGTCCGCTATCACTTGGTCAGAGCTTGATCCAGGTATGGCCACAGATTGTGGTTATAATAGCACTGGCTATTATATGTTTTGCATTATCATATGTGACATTTATGAGGCAGGAAATAAGATCTACCTAGGAGCATGTCCTGGAAGCCTACCCTATCAGTTAATCCTGATGGGTAATGGCTTCTTCGACTAAACTGGTGCCTACTGAAATTTTATCTAAAGAATGGATGGAGGCACCATTTACTTTTATTACTTCTTCTAACTCTTCATATATTATTGAGTCACCCTCGCAGGTTATCTTTACATTCTCGACCTTTTGATCCATTTCAATAAGGGATATGTCTACGCCATCTACTCCTACAAGGTCTGCCAGCTGCTTGGCTATCTCAAGTATATTCGGTACATGCGGTTTTAAAACGTCCAGTACGATCCTTCTAATATTTGCCAATTTATTTTCTCTCCAGTCTGATTTATTGTAATAATAATTCTATAATACCTGTTTTTTTGGTCTACATCTTTTCACCTTCCCTTAGTTTTCTAAGACTTTCCGAGAGATCCTTAGGCAGCGGATCTTCAAATTCCATTAATTTTTCTGTTACAGGATGTGTAAATTCAAGCTTAGCCGCATGCAGGAACTGGCGCTGGAGTCCTATATTTTTTGCTATCTTTGATGAAAACCGGCTGCCGTATATCTGGTCGGCTATTATTGGATGGCCTATATAATTAAGGTGCACCCTTATCTGATGCGTCCTTCCTGTGCGGGGGCATATATTAAGTAGAGCTGCCTGGCGGAACTCTTCTACCACTTCAAATGCAGTTACTGCACCCCTTCCATTGTCTATTGCAACGGACATCTTCTTGCGGTTTATCCTTGATCTGCCTATGGGAAGTTTTATCTCTCCCCTATCTTCCTTGAACCTTCCCTCGGCCAGAGCAATATAGGTCTTCTTTACTTTGCGGTCTGCAAACATTTCAGAGAGTCTGTGGTGGACATTTTCATCCTTTGCAACTATTAGCAGTCCGGATGTGTCTTTATCCAGCCGGTGCACTATGCCCGCACGTTCCTTCCCTGATAATTTAGAAAGGTTTTTACAGTGATACATCAGTGCATTTACCAGTGTGTGTTTTTCATTTCCCGGGGCGGGATGAGTAACCATGCCTGCTTCCTTTGATATTACCAGGATACTTTTATCTTCATATACGATCTTTAGATCTATCTCTTCTGCAGCTATATTGAAACTGGTGTTTATAGAGGAAAGGTCTTCAATGCTTATCTCCTGCCCGCAAGCGAGCTTATGATGCTTTGACACCCGGGCACCATCTACCAGAACCTTGCCATCAGTAATAAGCTTCTGTATGCGGCTGCGCGATACATCTTCTAAGTTTTTGGATAGAAACTTATCTATCCGCTCACCCGATAATTCAGGATCTATTTTAAACAAGTTGCTGTCAGCTTCTTTTGTGCTCAATTCCCCTTAGTCTTTCCCTGTTTTAAATACTCTCTTAATATTAATATTATAATGAGGATAAATCCAATTACAATAAAACTATCTGCGGCATTAAAAACCGGTGGAAAAAATATAAAGCTTATAAAGTCTGTGACTTCCCCGATGAAGTAGCGGTCGACAAGGTTTCCAAGCGCACCACCTAAAATAAATCCGAGTGATATATTATAGAAAAGGAATTCGAGGTTTAACATCACCTTAAGTATTATTATGAGGAATATTGCCACAAGGGATACTACAGTAAGTATCTTTGTATATGACTGAAACATCCCGAATGCTGCACCGGTATTTTTAATATTTGTAAAATATAGAAATTTTGGGATGACTTCCATAGTCGTACCTTCAGTTATATTTATTGAGATGAGGTATTTTGATATCTGGTCGACTATTAAAACAATCACGCCGGTTAATAGAAAATATACATTCATAAGTATGTTTCTCTTTTTACTTATCATCTTATACTACACTCCCAACTACCTTGATCCCAATTTTTAATTCGATTCCGTTTACCTTTACCTGTTTTACAAACATCCCGGCATCAAAATCCTGGCCAATGCTACCTGACAGGGTTTCCTTTGATATATATTTATTAAACTTATCAATCGTTTCCTGTTGGGCCCCCGGAGCTTCTATAGATACATCTATTGTGTTCTCTATCTCAAAACCTGCTTCCTTGCGGAGATTCTGTATATGGTGGACAAGCTCGCGAGCAAAACCTTCGGCTGCAAGCTCTCCTGAGATCTCGGTGGGAAGACCTACAGTAAACTCACCATCTGTCTCTACCCCTACACCTTCCTTGTTCTTAATCTCCACAAGCAGCTCTTCAGGTTCAAGCTCTAATTTCTTTCCGCCTATTTCCAGCTGGACCGTCTGTTCATTCTTTACCTTAAGTGCTATCTGGACTGAATCTGCTTCCGCCAACGCCTTTTTAATTCCGGGTATCATCGGCCCATACTTTTTACCGACTATTGCAAGATTGGGCTTTATATCATAGAATACGAGCTCTGAAAGATCTTCTGTAAACTCTATCTCTTTTGCATTCAGCTCAGACAGTATGATTTCCTTAAAATGGTTTATGGCTTCCCTGACTTTTTCGTTTCCATTAAAGTATATTGAGACTTTCTGTACGGGCTGCCTTGTCTTTATATTTATCTTACTTCTTACTGCCCTTCCAAGCCCTACTACCCTTCTTGCATTATTCATCTTAAAGCTAAGGTCTTCGTCTATCAGGGTCCTGTCTGCTGTGGGAAAATCCTCAAGATGTACGCTTTCTGCGCCCTTGCCGAGGTTTACAACAAGGTTCTGGTAGAGAGCCTCGCTTATAAACGGTATATATGGCGCCAATAGTTTTGTCACAATTACCAGGCATTCATAAAGTGTGAGGTATGCGCTTATCTTATCTTTGTCCTCTTCACTTTTCCAGAATCTTCTCCTGCTCCGCCTGACATACCAGTTTGATAGCATATCCACAAAATCCTGTATCATCCTCCCGCTATCGGTGACATTGAAGTCTTCCAGCAGCCTGTCCACTTCTTTTATGGTCTTATTAAGCTCTGAGATTATCCAGCGGTCTATTTCTTCACGTTCTGCTACAGGTAGATCATGCTCATAGGGATTGAATTTATCTATCTTTGCATATATTACAAAGAATGAATAAGTATTCCAGAGAGTCAGTATGAATTTCCTTATTACTTCATCTATTAACTTTTCAGAGAAGTTTTTTGGCGTCCAGGGTGATGCGCCTGTGAAAAAATACCACCTGAGCGCGTCAGCTCCCTGATTGTTCAGTATGTCCCAGGGCTTTACAATATTGCCCTTGGATTTTGACATCTTCTGACCCTTCTCATCATTTATAAGGCCGAGTACGAGTACATTTTTAAAGCTGGACTTCTTATTCAGCAGTGTCGATATTGCAAGCATCGTATAGAACCATCCCCTGGTCTGGTCGATGGCCTCACATATAAAGTCAGCCGGATAATTTTCTTCAAATATCTCTTTATTTTCAAATGGATAGTGATGCTGTGAATACGGCATGGAACCTGAGTCAAACCATACGTCTATTACATCTTTTACTCTTTTCATATCTTTCCCGCACTCGGGACAGGTAAGAATAATATTGTCTACATAAGGTCTGTGAAGATCAAGGTCGGCCGGAATATCTTTGCCGTGTTTTTCAAGATCGGCTTTGCTTCCTATACATAGTTTGTGGCCGTCTTCGTCTTCCCATATCGGCAGCGGCGTTCCCCAGTAACGCTCGCGTGTGAGGGCCCAGTCGACATTGTTCTCCAGCCAGTTTCCAAACCTTCCGTGTTTGATGTGGGCGGGATACCAATTGACTTCTTCATTTGAAGCCATAAGGTCATCCTTTATTTTTGTAGTAGCTATATACCAGCTCTTCTTGGCATAATATATAAGCCTCGTATCGCATCTCCAGCAGAATGGATAGCTGTGCTTGAATTTCTTTATCTCAAAGACAAGTCCCCTTTCTTTAAGATCAGATATTATCTTTGGATTTGCATCCTCGATGTCCATTCCGGAAAACTTCTCTACGCTATCCAGGAAATGCCCTTCCTGGTTTACCATCTGCACAATAGGAAGTTCATTTTTCTTTCCGACTTTCATATCGTCTTCACCGAATGCCGGCGCTATGTGCACTATTCCTGTTCCCTCGCCAGTCGATACAAAATCTCCACTTATTATATGGAATGCTTTCCCATTACCATCAGCATAATCATAAACCGGCTTATATGGGGCACCAACAAGCTCGGAGCCCTTATGTTCTGCTACTTTTCTGTATGGACGATCCTCTCCGAATAAGGTATCTACAAGATCCTTTACAAGTATCAGGTTCTGACCCTCATATTCAACTTCCGTATAGGTAGAGTCTGCACTTACTGCGACTGCGGCATTTGATATAAGGGTCCAGGGAGTCGTTGTCCATACCAGTAGATATGTGTTTTTACGGTCGGCCAGCTCAAACTTTACAATTGCCGAATAATCCTCGACTTCCTTATACCCCTGTGCGGTCTCATGGGATGACAGCGGTGTCCCGCATCTTGGGCAATATGGCACTATCTTATGTCCCTCATAAAGAAGGTCCTTATCCCAGATATTTTTCAGTATCCACCATATTGTCTCTATATATTCATTCTTGAATGTAAAATAGGCATTGTCCATATCAATCCAGAAACCGATCCTCTCGGTAAGCTTTTTCCATTCCTCCTCATACTTCATCACGCTTTCCCTGCAGAGGCGGTTAAATTTCTCTATACCTATTTTTTCTATTTCATCTTTTGAATTTATCCCGAGCTTTTTCTCTATCTCAAGCTCTACAGGCAGTCCATGCGTGTCCCATCCTGCCTTCCGGGGCACATGATAACCCTTCATTGTCTTAAATCTTGGAAAGATATCCTTGTATACCCTTGAAAGCACATGATGTACCCCGGGCGCCCCATTAGCTGTGGGGGGACCTTCATAGAATACGAATTTTTTGCCGCCTTCGGTTTTTTTGAGACTCTTTTCAAATATTTTATTCTTGTTCCAGAAGCTTAAAGTCTTCTCCTCAAGCTTTACAAGGTTTACTTTACTGTCTACTTTTTTAAACATATATACCTATCTGATTGCTTCCTATGTAAACCCACTGATGAAGGTTGCCACTTTTTGCTAAAACTATCCTATAGATTTTATATAATTAGACTGATTTTGTGAAGTAGAATATGATGGCTGGGAGCCTGTCTGGGAACTGGGACCTGAGCTTGCACAGCTTGATGAAGCTAATATCCAATTCTGGGACAGGTTCCTAAATATTCAGGAGATTCTGCAGTAGATCTGCCGACTTTACCGCCTGCGCCTTATAGTGATTATTGAAATATATATAGGATTTATTTGTAGATGCAGAGAGCTTTTTTATACGCGGCACCCAGGGCAATAGCTCGTCCTGGCTGTACATATGGTCATAGCGCATATAGGCTTCGGCAGGCTTCCACCAGTTGGCTGCATTCTGCCCGTGAAACCTGATATATCCAAAGTCCGTTGTATTTATATCTGTTGGGGTGAGCAGTGTCCTTAGACGGGGCTGATCGACATTGCAGAATCCAATGGCACTCGACCTTAAGAAATCATAGACTTCGTCCGTGAGCCAGCTATTGTGCCTGAATTCTGCACATAGCTCAAAACCCTCAAGCTTCTCCCTTAAACTGCCCAGATAATCCATACTCGATGCAGATAGCTTAAAACTCCAGGGAAACTGCATCAATACTACCCCGAGTTTTCCTGAGTCCCTGAGGGGTGTCAGGGCATCAATATAACGCTTATAATCATCTGCGGGACAATCCCGGGTATGCGTCATACTGCTGTGCGTCTTTACTGAGAAAATAAAGTCACCTGTGACCTTCGCCGCCATGCGGTCAAATATATGGGGATTTGGAATCTTATAATATGTGAAATTTATCTCGACTGTATTAAAGAATGTACTATAGAAAGAAAGTTGCTCACTTTTATCCAGTCCTTCAGGGTAAAGGGCCCAATCCAGTCGGAGTAGCTATACCCTGAAGTACCTAATAATAATTGAGTCATTAATTAAATGAGTTCTCCTATCTCATCCAGTATTTTGTCTTTTCCCATGGCGCCTACAAGTTTTTTAGCTACTTCGCCATCTTTGAACAGGAGCAGCGTAGGTATGCTGCTTATACCATATTTAATAGCAGTATCCCTGCTTTCATCAACATTTAATTTACCCATCTTTAGAACATCACTGCTTTTTTCTTCAGCAATCTTTTCAAACTCTGGCCCTATCATCTTGCAAGGACCGCACCAAACCGCCCAAAAATCAACAATGACAGGCACACTTGAGTTTATTACCTCTGCTTCAAAGTTATCATCTGTGAACTCCATAACATTATCGGACATAATCTTCCTTTCTATAATCATTAATTAAAAAACTATATATATTATAATAAAGCAAAAAACTTATAAATATTCAATCATTTCTATTTTTTCTACATTTATAAATACGACTTCCCGCTTTACTCCGTTTTTTTCAAGATCTTTACAGGGCTTCTCAAGATACTTTACTTCAGCATCGGTAACAGGAATAAATTTGCCTACATGAGAAGTTATGTAGTCGCTCAGCCTTCCGTTTAACATAGTATACACAACTCCACTGATAATGGATGATTCAGTTTTAATCCTTACTTTTACCTGGTCCTTTTGGACTTGCATGTGAACCATATGTGCTGCTCCTTTATTTAATTTAATAAATATATATTAGCAGAATTTTATGAATATTAGCAGAGTGATTTTTATTAGTCAATCACTCTGCTATATATAATTGTCGTATATCTGTACATTAAACTAATATTAAATATTACATTATAATTTGCCATTATAATTTTACTATTTTGTATTGATTATAACTAGTAATATACTATAATAACCTATAATAACTGAGGGCTTCCAACCCTAATCAATCAACTCTTAAGGGGGTAAGATGTACAAATGTCTAGAATGCGGTAATACAGAAAAATTCTACGGTATAGCAAAGGAGCAGGGCAATGCCCTTATATTCCAGAATCATGGGGAGTTTAAAGGTTGTGATGGCAGCAGTGTTCTTGAAGAAGCCCTTAATGCCTTAAGAAAGAATCATGCCAGGCAGAAGCAAGCTGTCGGTGTATCGGAAAGCTACCCTAATGCTATTTGTATTGATACAGGTCCCTTTCAGGTAAGTGAACCTGATATATCAGACAAAGTACCAGAGAAGGGGAATATTTTTGGGTCCGGTGATGATTCAGGGATAGCTGGCGCAGGTCCTACTTCGGTTATCCGGGGAAATCTATGGGCGATCCAAAATGATGACAGGGGCCAGGAGGTAAACTGGGCATATATAACATCTGATAATAGCTGGAAGGGATTTCATGAGGTCAGGTCATGCGCCGCCTGCCACTCAACCAATATAGTTAATATATAGTAGTAGATAGAAAATGATAATTTTAATGCCAATAAGGTGCAGCTCTGCTAAATGAAAATACATAGAGGAGTATCTTTATCTGTAAGGGTTGGCTATCTTAAAAAGAGTATTTGCTATAATATATCTACTATTTAACAATTATGGTTTATTGAGGAACAGGCAAGGCAACTGTTACGCTATCTTTGATAGTAGTAAAGGTATGTGGGATACGCCGCCCCACCAGTAATCCATAATTGTTATCCATCTAAAAATAGAAATCGAGAACAGAACTGGTGACTGTTGACACACAATTAATCAGTGTTATAGGAGACTTTACATTGTCACCTGCCGATTTCAAAAAGGGCACAATTTATTGTGCTTTTTTTTATTTCTACACTTTATCCTCAGCAACCAATTTGCTTGCCCTATAGAGGGATTCAAATGTTCCTGCATCGGTCCACCATCCATCGATAATGGAATAGGTCATTGTTCCTCTTCTTATATATTCATTATTTACATCTGTTATCTCAAACTCTCCCCTGTTTGAAGGCTTTAGAGTCTTGACTATATCAAAAACATTATTGTCGTACATGTACAGGCCGATAACAGCATAATTTGATTTTGGGTTCTCAGGTTTTTCCTCTATATTAATCACCTTGCCATCTTTTATCTCGGCTACCCCGAACCTTTCAGGATCGCTAACCTTTTTTAGAAATATCTTTGCTCCCTTTGGCTGATCCTCGAATTCCCTTATAGCTTCTGAGATATCATCCTTTATTATATTATCTCCAAGCATGACAATGACTTTTTCTTCGTCCACAAAATTCTTTGCAAGTTTTAATGCATCAGCGATCCCGCCTTCACCTTCCTGGTAAGTATAGCCCAGATCTTTCAGGCCGAATTCGCTTCCATTCCCAAGAAGTACCAGAAAATCACCGGCATTATTTCCTCCTGTGACTATCATGATATCTTTGAGACCGCCCTTCACCAGTGTATTTAATGGATAATAGATCAATGGTTTATTATATACAGGCAGCAGATGTTTATTTGTAACCTTTGTGCAGGGCATCATCCGTGTACCGAGTCCCCCTGCAAGAATTACTCCTTTCATTTTATTGACCACCTCTCTAAGTAATATTATTTATAATATAAAATACAAAAATAGCTATTGAAAGGCAAATGCAATATACTGCAAAAATATTTAAGTTCTTTTTCTTCGTCAGGTAGAGCAGGTATTTGATTGTAAAAAACCCTGATAGATACGCAGATGCAAGGCCCGCAAATAGAACCCATACGGTATTTTCTCCCCCATTAAGTACAGCACCGGCGGAACGGGACAGCTCAAATACAAATGAGCCTAGTATTATGGGAATTGAAAGCAAAAATGAAAATCTTACCGCTTCCTCCCTTTTAACACCAAAAAACCTGGCAAAGGAAATAGTTGAACCTGCTCTTGAGATACCGGGAAATACTGCAAGCGCCTGTCCGATGCCGGAAGCTACCGATGAAATATAATTTAGTGAATTCTTTTGCTTTACTTTCCTTCCCCTGTATTCTCCTCCCCACAGTATAAAAGCTGTCACCAGCAGGAATACTGCTACTACCAGGGGTTTGGAAAAGATACTCTCAATAAGGTCATTAAGAAAAAGACCCACCAGCACAGCTGGTATTGTGGCTATTATTATATAAAGACCCAATTTAAAATCAGTACTTTCCCGCCATTTCCTTCTAAATAGTCCCAATGCAAATCCCCTTATTATCCTCCATGCATCCCTGTAAAGGACAGTGAGGACCGCAAGAAGTGTTGCGAAGTGGACAGTGACCGTGAAATAGAGGGGCGGATAATCCCAGCCGAAAAAATATGGTATTATTACCAGGTGTCCAGAACTCGAAATGGGAAAAAATTCAGTAATACCCTGAATTAGACCTAAAACAATTGACTGTAAAATATTCAACTTATATAATATTTAGAATTTTTATCAATTTTTATATTAATTTCAAAATAGTAACATAAAACTATATAAAATAAAAAATAGAAATGGAGCTTGCTGACAGATGGAATTCTTACCCCAATGGATAAGTACTTTTTTTACTGCAATGACTCCTATAGGAGAGCTAAGAGCTTCAATACCAATAGCACTGGGAAGCTATGGGATGGGTATAATCGAGACATACATAATCTCTGTCATCGGAAATCTTGTTCCTGTTGTTATCATCCTATGGATAATGGAACCAGTATCCAGGTTTTTAATGAAGAGGTTCGACTGGGCCAAGCGTTTCTTTACCTGGCTCTTTAATAGGACAAGGAAGCGCCATTCGGCTAAACTTGAAAAATATCAGGGTTTTGCCCTTATCGGTTTTGTGGGAATACCGCTGCCTGTTACCGGCGGCTGGACCGGTGCGCTTATAGCATATGTATTCGGCATCCCCCCTAAGAGGGCCCTGTGGCAGATAACTATTGGTATCCTCATAGCTGGTATTATAGTCACTGTCATCTCAAAGACAGTAGGATATGTAAAATTTATAACTATCGGATAAAGTTATATCTCTCACATGATGCTTTAAATGAATAAGATCTATTGATCAGTTTTTTCTATGATGCTGATCAAGTTTATAGCGGGGTCTATTATTTACCACTTATGGAGATATTTTCTACAAGGACCGTGGGGCTTCCCAGATATCCTCCTGCAGGGACAAATTTGAGGTCACTGCCTATTATCTTAAAACTTTTTAGAAACTTCAGGATATCAGTTGCTATGGTTACTTCTTTTACAGGACTCGAAAGTTTCCCCTTTTCAATCAGCAGTCCCTTGGCTCCTACGCTCATCTGCCCTGATATTGGATTGGTCCCTGAACCCAGGCCAATAATATCCATCACATAAAATCCCTTACTTACGCTACCGATTATATCTTCCGGGGTGCGGCTCCCTGGACTTATGTAGAAGTTTGATGTACCTACTGAGGGAGCGGACCTATAAGAAGCTCTCGTGGCATTTCCGGTTGAAAGTGTTTTGTCTTTTCTTGCTGTATATGTATCATAGAGATAGGTCTTAAGTATTCCTTTTTCAAAAACAGCCGTCTTACCCTTTATCACTCCTTCCCCATCAAAGGGCCGCGAAGCCAGCCCGGTGGGGAGAGTGCCGTCATCAAAGATATCAGCTTCTATATCAAATATTTTCTTGCCTATGCTATCCTTAAAAAGGGATTTTCCCTTCTGGACAGAATCAGCATTAAGGGTCGATGCGATAACCGCCATAAACTGAGCTGCTACCATGGGATCAAGGACTATATCCAGGGATTGTGAATTTATTTTTTTGCCGCCAAGTATTGAAACGGATCTTTCAGCAGCCTTTGCGGCAATATCAGCCAGTCCGATATCTGAAGGATTTCTCGAGATCCCAAAATAATCACCTGTGGAAGTATCTCCGCCCTTCCTGGATATAGCATTTACATATACCAGGGCTATAGTTGTATTATAGCTGTCAGAGAGCCCATTGGAATTAAGTATTGCTACTTCTGATATACCGTCACTGTACATCACATTGGTGACCCCCGAGACCCTTTTGTCAGCCTTTTTTGTAAGTATTTCAAGTTCCTTTGCCATCTCGATCTTTTCGGTTATTGACACTTTTAAGTAGTCTCTATCGAAAAGAAGTTTTTTATCCACCTGGTTTTTACTATATTTGTGGTCCTTTTTGGTTGGAAGGTAGTTCAGCTTATCCCTTTTAGTGATCTTTGAATTATCCAGTGCCTTCTTTATGGTATCCCTGATGGCGTCATCCTCGAGAACGGCAGTATATGCATAACCTATGGAGCCGTCCTTAAATACCCTGATGCCTATTCCAGTAGAATCAGAAAAGGAAAGTGTCTCAATATCTCCATTAAAGACATCTATCTCATTTTCAAGGCTTCGTGCAGCGAATATCTCCCACTGATCCGCACTCCCTGGAGGTATCTCTGCAGCAGTTTCACCGCATATCCTCTCGAGTTCTTTAATTTTTGTTTCAATTTTATTATTTTCTGTCATCTTTAGAATCCATGTCCTTTTCTACTTTCCGCCTGTTCCCCCTACCGTGATCTCCGAGACTTTGATGGTTGGCTGGCCGACTTCATTAGCAATGGACTGACCCTGCTTCCCACAGAATCCGGGAGCAAAATCAAGGTCATCTGCGATAGCTTCGATCTTTTTTAATATATCCGGACCATTACCGATAAGGGTTGCGCCCTTTACCGGCGCACCGACTTTGCCGTTTTCAATTTTGTAGGCCTCGGTGCAGCTAAACACGAACTTGCCCGATGTGATATCGACCTGGCCACCACCGAAAGAGA
>CAZKVA010000013.1:0-20233 GCA_964556035.1 uncultured Actinomycetota bacterium | reverse complement strand
GGTAAAGAATATAAGTATTTGCACGAGCTGTATGAAGGCTAATAAAGTTAAGAAAATCATCTAGGGGCCTATACGTAAACTGGATCTTGGCTTTATCGCTTCTTCCTCAGGCCTTGATCTGTATAAAAAAATCAGACTGCAAGCTAAGGTACCAGTTTTAGGACAGGCTCCCAGCAGCCTGTACGGGAATTGGATTTGGACTTATTTTTCTAAATACGCTTACAAAACCTCCCTCGCTTCCAAGATAATACGGCATTATCTCAAGCTGCATATCTACCTGGTTATCTACACTGCCAGCCTGGTCTCCGGCCTCATCTCCATATGGACCTTGTGTAAAGAAACTACGATCAACTTTTTCTATAATATATTCATCACCATTATTTTTAATGAATTTTTCTACTGTTTGTTGGTTTTCAACTGGTGATATTGTACAGGTATACAAGACAAGTCTTCCTCCTTTTTTTAGATACGGCCCACATGCAGACAGTATTGCGAGAGTATTCCCTGAAAGCCTCTCAAGATCCTCTTTTTTCTTATTGTATTTCACTTCCGGATTCTTTGATATGGTGCCAAGCGCACTGCATGGAGCGTCAACAAATATCCTGTCAAAATAACCGTGATACTTTTCATCACCCAGAAAATCACTCATGGATGCATCGGCCCTTAATGTCTTGACTATAACGGATCTCATCCTCGAAATGTTTTGCCGTAGAAGTTTGATCTTTTCATCACTTATATCCACAGCGACTATCTCCCCCATATTCTCCATGAGGTCAGCCATAAATGATGTCTTTCCTCCGGGAGCTGCGCACACGTCAAGGACCTTCTCGCCGGGCTTAGGGTCCAAAAAATACCTGACACCCATCTGTGAGGAAATATCCTGCAATGTTACCAGTCCTTCCAGGAATAACTTTGTCTTCTCCAAGCCGGAAGCCGAAGCTATTGAAGCTGCGTGACTGAATAATCTTTTATTTTTCCCCCCATGCGCGGAAACCGCAATTGGCTCAAAAACTTTTGTAAAATCCTCTTGAAGGTTTCCCAGAGCGGGGGTCTTAAGGTCTATCCGTGCTGCACCTATGGCTCTTAGTCTTTCAGCAATGCTTTTATCCTCCTCTGCCAGGACTTCATTTACCCTCAAGTAAAATCCAGGCGTCCTGTTTAGGTAGCGGCACAGCTTTATTGTCTTTTCCCTTCCATAATGCTCCATCCAGTATTCTATGATCCATTCCGGATATGAATAACGGATGCTTATTACCTCTACCTGGCCAAGCTTTTTCTTTCTGATCAGGCCCTCAAGGAAAATATCTGCATTATCTACTGATGCTGCTTTTCTCATCACGGCATTTACAAATCCGGATGCATATGGACTTTTTGATTTTGCAAGTTTTACGCTTTCATTGACTATAGAATATGAAGGTACCCTGTCCATGAACTGCAACTGAAAAACACCCATCCGTAAAATATTTAGTATTACGGGATCAATGGCCCCAAGCTTTCTTTTTGTAAGAAAAGAGATAATAAAATCAAGCCTTATCACATATCTTACAGTACCCTTTACAATATTAAACGCAAACCTGCGGTCAAGGCCTGAAAGTCCCGAACTATCCAGTATTTCATTGAAAAGGACCTTCAGTTGAGTTTCTGATCCAAAATACCTTTCCAGTATATCAAGAGCAGTTTTACGGGGGTTTGGAGATTCCATATTATCTATTTTCAAATCTGGCTCCTACAGCAGGGTGGTGTCCGTTTATAAAACTTTTGTAATCCATCGGTTTCTTGCCGGCGGGCTGCAATATCTCCAGACTAATAATATCTCCTCTGCCGCATCTTATAAGCAGTCCCTGCTTTGCTCCGGAGGCGATTATGGTCCCGGCTGGTTCTATCGCTTCAGATGATATTTTAAAAGATGCTCCCCCGGGTGTCCATACAGATGCCTTCAGGATCTTTATCCTTTCTCCACCCAGCACTCCATAAGCGCCAGGTGCCGAAGAAAAAGCCCTTACTTTGTTTATAATACCCTCTCCTGCCCCTGTCCAATCTATCAGGAGGTCGTCCTTTATAATCTTTCTTGTATAAGTGACACCTTCCTCTCCCTGGGAGAAAGGCTTGTAATCATCCTCCTCGATCATATCAAGGACAGCTATAAGGAGCGGGCCGCCAAAATTGATTGCCTTATTCTCAAGACACTTAATATCATCGTCCGGATCAATATTAAATTTTGTCTGGGCAAATATTTTGCCTGCATCTACTTTGTGGACCACATCATTTATCGTTACCCCTGTCTGCTTCGCTCCATCAAGAAGAGCGCTTATCATGGGTGATGGACCGCGGTACTGCGGAAGCATCGAAGGATGCAGGTTAAGCCATTTGCCCGGCCATTTCTCAAATACCTCCCCGTGAAGTATCATCCCAAATGAGATCACAATACATAGATCAAAATCTATCCCTGAGAGATCCTCTATAAAGTCCTTATCCATTTCCTTTATTTCGAATACTTTAATACCGGCCGAAACTGCAGCATCCTTTACAGGATTTTGGGCAGATTTTAGTCCCCTTCCCTTTTTCTTATCTTCATTGGTAAATACCGCAATGACTTTGTGTTTGGACCCGATTATCTTTTCTAAAAATGGTACTGAAAATTCAGAAGAGCCAAAATAGACTATTTTCAAAATTATCTCTCCCTTTTATATCTAAACTCTTTTAATTTGATTTGAAATCATTTATTTTTTCCAGCAGTTCTCGTCTTGATGCCGCGCCCAGGTGGTCTATGTACATTATACCGTCCAGGTGGTCCACCTCATGCTGGATGACCCTTGCAAGAAGGTCCTCTGCAATGAACTCCTCAGTATTGCCTTTTATATTTGTGGTCCTTATCTTGATCCTGGGATATCTCTTTACCTGGAATCCCTGGATGGAATATATTGAAAGACAGCCTTCATCACCTTCGATTCTTTTATTTTCGATGATTTCTATCTCAGGATTAATATATGTCTCGACCTTATCCTCATACCTCACCAGTATGATCCTTTTAGTGATCCCTATCTGTGGTGCCGCAAGTCCGACACCGCCTTCTTCTTCAAGAGTATCCAGCATGTCCGAGACAAGATCAAGTACCGGTTTATCTATTTTTTCGACATTGTTTGAGGTCTCCCTTAGCACAGGGTCGCCTATTTTTCTTACTTTTCTAATTGCCATATTTTACCTCGTTTATAATATCCATACAGGATCGACATCTACTATTACCCTTATGTCCCTGTTCTTTTTATATTCCCTCAAAACTTTGCCCAGCTCCACCGTCATCCTGTTTATATCCTCCGTCTTTATAAGGATATGTCTTCTATAAAAACGGTTTATCCTGTAAAAAGGCGCTGGTGCCGGTCCCAGTATTTTCATATCCATTTTAATGTCTTTATCTATTTTATCAAATAATTTTTTTGACTCAGTCTTAACCGGTTCCTCTTTAAGTCCCGAGATTATCAAATTTATAAGATTTGAAAAGGGTGGGTAGGAAAGTTCTCTCCTGCTTTCAAGTTCTTCGATATAGAATTTCTCATAATCCTCATCCATGAGATGCTTCATAACACCTGTGTCAGGCTTATATGTCTGTATTATAACTCTCCCCTTTTTTTCTTTCCTTCCGGCTCTCCCGGAGACCTGGGTTATAAGCTGATAAGCCCTTTCGTTCATATGGTAATCCGGAAGCGATAGCATGCCGTCTGAATTTATGATGCCGACAAGTGTCACATCCGAGATATCCAATCCCTTTGCTATCATCTGGGTGCCAACAAGTATCGATCTTCCCGGAGCAGAAAATTCACTTATTATTTTCTGATGTGATTTCTTCTTTTTTGTAATATCTGAATCCATCCGGTGAATAGGTACTCCCGGGAACCTGGACCTTATCCTGGCTTCCACCCTCTGGACCCCGCTGCCTGCAAGAAAAAGTGTGCCTGTACTGCAGGACATGCATTTTCCAGTATATTTTTCTTCCCTCCCGCAATGGTGGCAGATAAGTTTTCCGACATCGCGGTGATAATTATATGAAAGGTCACAGGCAGGACATTTTGGTACATCGCCGCAGGCAGTGCAAACGACAAAGTTTGAAAACCCCCTGCGGTTAATAAATAGTATGACCTTATTGTCCTTCCCGAGCTCTTCTGCTATTGCGACATAAAGCTTTGAAGTTATAAACTCGTCTTCCCTTGTCCTGTCTATTTTTTTAAGGTCCACTATCTCTCTTTCCACTGCATTTGCGGCGGCCGCCCTTACGGGAATTTTAAGAAGTGTGAATTCTTTTTCGCTTTCTGCCCTGTAACGGGTCTTTACCGATGGCGTGGCACTTCCGAATACTACCGGGATATTTTTTATACCTGAAAGCTTTACTGCCACATCCTGCGTATTATACCTTACCTGGGAACCCTCCTTATAAGATGGGTCATGCTCTTCGTCCATTATTATTATTCCCAGGTCCGTTGCGGGAGTGAAAAGGGCCGAGCGGGTACCTATTATAAGGTCCACTTCATTCTCAAGTATTTCCATCCACCTCTCATACCTTTCCGCATCACTCATATGAGAATGATATACCGCTACCTTTGTCCCGAATCTTTTTTCAAATCTTTCAAATAGCTGTGGGGTAAGTGATATTTCGGGGACCAGGATAAGGGCTTTCTTCCCGAGCTCAAGGATCCTTTCGCAAATTTCCATATAGACTTCAGTCTTGCCGCTTCCGGTAACTCCCTGTATCAAGAATTTTTGCCCCCTGTCTTCATCTATTGCAGCCAGGACTGATCCCACTGCTTTTTTCTGGTATTGATTGAGTACTATCCTTTCTGCAGGTATATTTGGAGCCGTATCATATTTAAAGCTGCGCCTGACCCTCTCCATATCTATTTTGACTATATTTTTTTCTACCAGCTTTTTTATTGTTTCCGAAGAAGTAGCAGCTGCGGCCAGCAGGTCCGTCCTCCTGAGTCCTTCTTTCCCTGCTTTTAAAAGATGCTCCACTATTCTTTTTTGAGCGCCTGAATTCTTAAGTAGCGGTCCGCTTAGCATATTTTCTGCCGGTCCTTTACCTGACTGACCTTCCAATGCAGATCCGCGAAGTCTTATAATGGCCTCAAATTTGTACCCGATACTTTTATTCTCAAGTGATGATCTTGTTTTTTTACCCGGCGGCAGAAACAGCCGGAGCACGCTTGTAAGCGGTTGAATATAATATGAACTCATCCATCTGGCAAGCTCCAGCCGTCCATTATCAAATAAAGGAGGGATATCAACGATGCTTGATATGGGTTTGGCTTTTTTGGGGTCAATATCCGTGGAGTTCTTTATGCTTACAATATAGCCTATCTCCCTCCGGCTCTTTACGGGGACAAGGACCACGCTTCCTACCTCAAGCCTATCTGTCATATCGGGGGGTATGCGGTAGTCAAATGGACGGTCCGCGCCAAGCGACCTTATATCAATATAGACTTCTGCATATTTTTGCCCGGGTCCCATATAAGAATAGTTCTATAGTGTCATTTATATTCAAGCTTTCAATTTATTTAAAAGCTATTAACCTATTGTCTCATATAAAAAAGTATTCGAAAGCTAATACTTTACCCCGTATAGAAAGTGCTTAAAAATTGTTACATTGCCTTATGTAATAATTTATATGAAACCAATGCATGGCATTAGAGATATACAGCTACTAGAATATACAGGCTATAGTATAAATAATGTGACAAATACTGCCTTTTTTTACTCTATTTCAGTCCAAGGAAATCCTTGATTGCATCTACCTTGTCAAGCTTCTCCCATGTAAAGTCCCTGTCATGCCTGCCAAAATGTCCATAAGCTGCTGTTTTTTGGTATATCGGCCGCAACAGGTCAAGATCCCTTACGATAGCTCCCGGACGCAGGTCAAATAACTCATTTATTGCTTTTTCGATCTTTAAAGGTTCAACTTTTTCAGTACCAAAAGTGTCGACCATCACAGATACGGGATGTGATACTCCTATGGCATATGCTACTTCAAGCTCGATCTTGTCCGCAGCACCAGCTGCCACAAGGTTCTTTGCAACATATCTTGTGGCGTATGCAGCAGAACGGTCCACTTTCGAAGGATCCTTTCCTGAGAAGGCTCCGCCACCATGACGGGCCATCCCGCCATAAGTATCCACTATTATTTTTCTTCCTGTAAGACCAGCATCACCCATAGGTCCGCCTATTGTAAATTCACCTGTAGGGTTTACAAAAAGCTTCATATCCTTTGATATATATTCCTCAGGGATGATCGGCTTTACAACAAATTCCATTACATCGGGCATTATCTGTGTTTCTATATCTATATTGGGAGCATGCTGTGAAGATACGACTATGGTCCCTATGGATACAGGTTTATCATTTTCATATTTTACGCTCACCTGTGATTTTCCATCAGGCCTGAGGTATGGCAGTATGCCGGCTTTCCTTACCTCTGACAGTCGGTGTGCGAGTTTGTGTGCAAGCATTATCGGAAGGGGCATGTATTCAGGTGTCTCATTACATGCATAACCGAACATCATTCCCTGATCCCCTGCACCCTGGGAATCGATCTCATCTTCATATCCATTACCGACCCTGGACTCAAATGCTTTATTTACTCCCTGCGCTATATTTGGAGACTGTCTGCCAATCGATACCATCACGCCGCATGTCTCAGAATCAAAACCGTATTTTGCACGGGTATAACCAATATCTTTAACCACTTGCCTGACAATAGTGGGTATCTCAACATATGTATCAGTAGTAACCTCTCCTGCAACTACAACTATGCCTGTCTTTAAAAGCGTCTCTACGGCTACTCTTGCTTTTGGATCATCAGTGATGATCGCATCAAGCACAGCATCTGAAATCTGGTCCGCCATCTTATCCGGATGACCTTCGGTTACTGATTCAGATGTGAACATATAATCTCTTTTTTTTGACATTTTTTTCTTTACCCTTTCTTTTTGATATTTTTGGATTTCCAATATCCTGTGATTTTATTTATTTCTTCTTTATCTTTTTATGACTCTTTACTATCTCGTCCCAGATCCCGGAAGCTATTATTCTTTTTTTCGCCCTCTTCAACTTAATGCGCTCTTTGCCTCCTACTATTATACCGACTTCATTAAATTCGCTTTCCATGCCGATATCTTTCCTGGAGATATCATTTACCACTATCATGTCTACTGCTCTCCCGGACATCTTCCCGGCAGCGCCTCTGGTATCATAACCGCTTTCAGCGGCAAACCCCACTAAAAATTGTTCCTTACTTTTCTTTGTCGAAATAATCTCCAAAATGTTTTCATTTAATTTAAATTTAATCTTTAAAAGTTGCCCGTCTTTCTTTGAGATCTTGCCGGAAAATCTCTTCTCGGCCACAATATCGCTTACCGCAGCTGCCATTATTATTATATCCGACTTTTTAAATTCCTTCAGTATTTGTTTCTTCATATCCGCAGTATTTTCCGCATAGCGGATATCAATACCATAAGGAGCGGGCATAGACCTTGCCGAACTTACCAATATGACTTCTGCGGCTCCCCTGGAATATGCTTCCTCCGCAAGGGCATGGCCCATCTTGCCGCTGGAAGCATTTGATATATACCTTACAGCATCAATATACTCCCTTGTGCCGCCTGCGCTTATCATCACCTTTTTACCTTCAAGCTCTCTGCTCTTTATTAGCAGTTCCTGAAGCCTGGTGATGATCACCTCCTCATCTTCCATCCTGCCTATTCCCGTCTCTTTGCAGGCAAGCTCTCCTGATGCGGGACCTATTATCTGGTATTTGCCTGATGTTTTTAACTTTTCGATGCTGCCGGCTACATTAGGATCAAGGTACATGCTTTCATTCATAGCCGGTGCCACAAGTATGGGACAGACTGCTGCAAGCGCAGCTGTCGTCAAAAAATCATCGCAGATCCCTCCCGCCAGTTTGCATATGATGTCAGCGCTTGCCGGAGCAATAAGGAAAGCATCCGCACTATGTGAAAGTGATATATGATAAATACGGCCCTGGTTTTTGAACTGGCCGGTAATTGTCTCATTTCCGGAAAGGGAACTAAATGTGATGGGGTTTATAAAATTATTGGCCCGTGGGGTCATTACTGGAATTATATCAGCGCCTGATTTCACCAATCTGCTGCATATATAAGCTGCCTTATAAGCAGCGATCGAAGCGGTTACTCCCAGTACAATCTTTTTTTTTAAAAAAATTGAACTGTCATAATCCAAGATTATTTTTCTTCCTCTTTTTTGATTTCAAATGCTATCTTCTCTTCTTTCAGCTCCTGGAAAGCTATCTCAAGCGGGTCATAAGAATCAATATCTACAAGTGGTTTTATTATATTTACCCTTTCCATATTTCTTTGAGCTGATAGATAATCACCAAGTTCCCTGGCTCTTTTGGCTACTGCCAGGCATATTTTATATTTACTATCTACATTCTTTTCATATTCATCAGTAAATTGTACCTTCAATGTTTATTTCCTTCCTACCGTACCAAGAAGTACGTATTTTAGATTTTGCAAAGCTTCATTATAGTTATTATTTACAATTATGCAATCATAATGTTTTTTATACTTTAGTTCTTCTTCCGCTATTGCCATCCTTTTTTCGATCTCCCCGTGACTGTCTGTTCCCCTCTTAAGCAGCCTTTTCTTTAGTTCTCCTGTGGTAGTAGTGACAACAAAAATATAGTAGGCGGAAGTCTTTGCTTCCATAACTTGCATTGCACCCTGGACCTCTATTTCCAGTATGACATTGATCCCAGCTGCAAGCTTATCATCCACAAATTTTTTAGGGGTACCGTAATAATACCCGGAATACTCTGCCCATTCAAGAAAGCTGCCATCCCCTACCTGCTTCTCAAAGTCCTCTTTTGAGATGAAATAATACTGGACACCGTCTTTCTCTCCCCTTCTTACAGATCTTGTAGTAGCAGAAATAGATTTCTCGAAATTATCGAGGTCTTTTAATACATCTGCTATTAAACTGCTTTTACCTGATCCGGAAGGTCCGGATATTACAAATAAGCTGGCTTTTGTCGTCATCTATTTAAAACTTCAAGACTTAAGTGATATTGAAATGTTTATAGAAATTTATTTTCTGGTTCTTACCCAGCCCCCCCATTTTCTTATGGGGACTTATATTTAGTTCTTCCAGGACTTTTGCTGCATTCATCCTGCCATTGCCGGGAAGCGAACTAATGATGTTTAAGACCTTCATGCCTGCTATATAGTCTTCAAAGAGCTCATGGTCTTTAAAAAGTTTGTTTATACTGGTCTTTCCCATCTTCAGCTGTTCCTTTATCTCGGACCGCTTTTTCCTTACCAACCGCGCTTTTTCCAGACCCTTCTTTCTGGCCTCATCACTTAAGTTGGTTAAAGTCATCAAAGCTCCTTTGATTATCACTGAATAAGATTATTTAGAGTATACAAATATATAAATTCTTTTTCAATATAATTATTCTTAAAGATTTAATAAAAATAGTATTTTAGGAATTTATTTGGAAAGTACGGCTATTTCCGGCTGCCCGGATACACTATTTCCCGCCCCTCACGGCACATGGGACACTTTTCCGGTTCAAATATCTCTATATCGATCTTTAACATATTATAATAAGGATACCCAAAACCCACTCCTGAATTCCTGTCTACAATACTTATGACCCCGGCCACCTCTGCGCCCCTGTCTTCACAGATCTTTATAACTTCCTTTACGGAACCTCCGGTTGTTATCACATCTTCGGCTATTATGACCTTCTCGCCTTCGCTTAGAGCAAAGCCCCTCCGGAGCTGCATTTCTCCATCTGCCCTCTCAGTAAAGATCATTTTCTTTTCTATCCTGAATGCAAGCATATACCCCCAGAGTATGCCCCCCACTGCCGGAGATATCACCGTGTCTACCTTCCCTATATCAATATCTTTTGAAAGCATTCCGGCAGCAGCTTTTGCAAGCTTGTCTGCCCTGTCAGGATATTGGAGAAGTTTGGCACACTGTATATATACGCCGCTATGCAGCCCGGATGTCAGCTTGAAATGACCTTCGAATATTGCTCCGGATTCCTTAAATATATTAAAGACATCTATCCCTTCTGCCTGTTCAATTATTTTTAACATCTACTATCCTCCCGTTATGAATTACATATACCTCAAAGTACACATTTTATTTTTTTAAGATATATGTCTATTGTCTCTCCTATATCTTCCTTTGTGGTGATGGACCTTCCAACTATTATCATATCTGCTCCGGAAGATATTGCTTCCTCGGGTGTATTGACTCTTTTCTGGTCCCCGCTGCTGTCTTCTGCGAGTCTTATACCCGGGGTAGCTATATAGAAATCATCGCCAAACTGGTTCCTTAGAGGTTCGACTTCCTGCGGGGAACAGACTATTCCGTCTATCCCGGCATCAAGCGCTATCCCTACCAGTTTTTTGACCGTAGGAAGGTATCCTTTGCTAAAACCCATATTGCGGAGATCTGTATCATCAAGGCTGGTAAGTATGGTGACCCCAAAGACCATAGGCTTTATATTATTATTCTTCCTTGAATGCTCTTCTATGGAATTGACTGCCGCCTCGAGCATTTTTTTGCCTCCGAGTATATGTGCCGTTAAAATAGAAGGACTTAAGTCCGCTATTGCTCTCGCTGCTCCTTTTATCGTATTTGGGATATCGGCAAGCTTTGCATCAAGCATTACCTTATAACCGAAACTTTTCGCTATATCTACAATACCGGTACCTACACTATAGATCATCTCGAGCCCCAGCTTAACAGTGGTGACTTTGCCGCCTATCGCTGAAAGCAGCCTTGTAAGCTCATTCTTCTTATTAACATCGATTACAACTATGAGCCTGTCCTCTGGTTTTAGGATCTTCCTCTTCAAATCTTTAACCTTCCTGTAAAACTTTTTATACTATCAATTTTTTTACTTTTAAGATAATTCTTAAGCCCTGTGATTATTTTTATCCCGGCATCATGGTCTATCAGATTTACTGTACCAATCCCTACTGCAGAAGCTCCCACCATCATGAACTCTAATACATCAATATGGTCAAAAACCCCTCCCATCCCTATTACCGGTAAGATATTTTCCTGTGAAAGTGCAAATACCTTTGCAAGCGCTATGGGTTTTACCGCAGGACCAGAAAGTCCTCCAGTTATATTTCCGAGCATGGGTTTTGCAGTCTCAATATCTACTGCCATACCTATGACTGTATTAATAATAGATACAGCCTCTGCTCCGCCCCTTTTGGCCGACTGGGCCGACTGGACGATATTATCATGATTGGGTGAGAGTTTTGCAATGACAGGAATATCCAGGAGGGATGCGACCCCATCTACTACTTTCTCGACTTCTTCCGGCATCGCGCAAAATGCCTTTCCTCCCTGTTCTAGATTCGGGCATGAAAGATTTAACTCCAGGGCCAGTATCTCAGACTTTATATCAAGAACTTTTAGCGCAACTTTTTTAAACTCCTCAAGATCCTGTCCAAAAATACTTAATATTACCCTCACATCCTTCTCCTGCATCCAGGCAAGGTGCGAGGTGAGGAAAGCATCTATTCCGTCATTTTGAAGCCCTATGGAATTGAGCACCCCTGATGCTGTCTCGCATATCCGCGGGCCGGGATTACCTTTTCTGGGTTTAAGCGAGTAACTCTTGGTCGTAACGGCGCCCAGGACAGATATATCATAAAAGGGCTGATGCTCCTCCCCGTGTGAAAATGTCCCGGAACAGGTTATTACCGGATTTGGAAGCTTTATCCTTCCGATCTCCACTGAAAGGTCGGGGCCTCCGGGAGCTATCCTATCCATATTATCAGTCATCAAATATTACCTCCGAAAGTTTGAATGCGGGACCATCTTTGCATACCCTCTTATAGTTAAAATCACCGATACCTGTTTTTACCTTTACCACGCATCCATTGCATGCTCCCATGCCGCATGCCATTTTTTCCTCAAGAAATACTGTAGCATCAATATTTTCTCCTGCCAGCTCTTTTTGTAAACACTTAAGCATCGGCTCCGGCCCACAGCAAAATATATCATGGTCGGCAAAAAGCTTGAATTCATCAAATAAATGGTCCACTACAAGTCCGAGCTCACCCCATGAACCATCTTCAGAAAATATCCTGTATTTTACACCCATCCTGACAAGATCCCTTTCCCACAGGAGAAGGCCGCTGTCCCTGAAACCTGCAAGGACAAGGACATTCTTTCCTGCATCCAGTCCGAGCTTTGACAGGAGGTTTAGCGGCGCCACACCCATACCTCCTCCTATAAGGAGTAGATTATTCCTGGTACCGGCCAGGTCCACCGGTTTTCCAAGAGGTCCGGAAAAATCAAGCCCGTCACCCCTGCCGAGTGTAGACATATAGCGCGTACCTCTTCCTTTTACGAAGTACAGTATAGAAAAGACATTGAATTTTTCCTCTATGTCAAAGATTGAAAACGGCCTCCTGAGCAGAGGATCCCTGACTCCTTCAGTGGTGCATTTTATATTTACAAACTGTCCGGCTCTGGCATTTTTTACAATATAGGGTGAAAATATCTCCATCTTGTAGATTTCAGGACCGTATTTTTCATTTGAAAGTATTTCTCCTTTTAATATTTTCATCAATAATCCTGTATGGCCCTTACATTTATATTGCTATTGTTTTTCATCTCATATATCCCCTGCAGAAGCGCTGATGTGGCAGATAATGTAGTTATTGACGGCACATTGTGAAGGACAGCCGCTGTCCTCATATAATATCCATCACTACGCGCACTGCCCCCTTCCGGAGTATTGATAATGAGGTCTATCTCACCATTCTTTATCATATCTATTACATTCGGACGGCCCTCCCGGATCTTCAGGACCTTATGGGTCTTTATACCGCTTTCTGAAAGTATATCCCCTGTTCCCTTTGTGGAGATTATCTTAAAATCCATCGCAGCAAGCTTCGAGGCGATATCCACTACCAGGTCCTTATCCTTATCACTTACTGATATGAATACCGAGCCTGATGTCGGGAATACCTGGTTTACGGATAACTGTGACTTGGCAAAGGCGATCCCGAATTCAGGATCGATACCCATCACCTCTCCGGTCGATTTCATCTCCGGTCCGAGTATTGTATCTGCCCCCGGGAATCTATTAAAAGGAAGAACGGCTTCCTTGATGCTGAAATAATCAAGCTTTGTGGGATCGACCCGTTTAAAATCCTGGCCCGCAAGTTTCATACCCGCAAGAACCCTGGAGGCTATCTTTGCCATGGGCACCCCAATTGATTTACTGACAAAAGGAACCGTTCTTGATGCCCTGGGATTTGCTTCCAGCACATATACCTTCGAATCCTTGACAGCATACTGGATATTCATAAGTCCTATTACTTTGAGTTCATGGGCCATCTGAAAAGTATACTCCCTTATTGTCTCTATTATCTCAGGTCCAAGGGTATAGGCCGGTATCACACAGGCACTGTCGCCGGAATGAATACCAGCTTCTTCTATGTGCTCCATTATCCCGCCGATAAATAGCTCCTCACCATCATATATGGCATCAACATCGACCTCTATTGCCCGCTCTAAGAATCTATCTATAAGTATCGGCCGGTTACCAGAGACCTCCGTAGCATTCTTAACATAATCTTTAAGAGTGTCTTCATTATATACAATGCTCATGGCTCTTCCGCCCAGGACATAAGACGGACGCACTATAACCGGATAGCCGATCCTTGTTGCTATCTTTGCCGCATCTACTTCATTTAAAGCCGTACCGTTTTTCGGTTGCGGGATACCCAGGTTCCTAAGCATATTGCCGAACCTTTTGCGGTCCTCAGCAAGGTCTATTGAATCAGGGGATGTCCCCAGTATATTAACGCCGGCTCCCTGAAGCCTTAAGGCAAGCTTTAGCGGTGTCTGCCCGCCAAACTGTATTATGACCCCTTTCGGTTTCTCAGCCTCTATAATATTCATCACATCCTCAAAGGTAAGCGGCTCAAAGTACAGCCTGTCGGAAGTATCATAATCCGTACTTACTGTCTCCGGATTACAGTTCACCATGATGGTCTCATAGCCCATATCGTGGAGTGCAAAAGAGGAATGCACGCAGCAGTAGTCAAATTCGATCCCCTGTCCTATCCGGTTCGGTCCGCTTCCCAGAATTATTATCTTTTCCTTATCGGTCGGGAGTATCTCATCTTCTGTCTCATATGTAGAATAGTAATAAGGTGTATATGCCTCAAATTCCGCAGCGCATGTATCAACAGTCTTAAAAGTAGGTATGATTCCCAGTTTTTTCCGTAAATTCCTTACATCATCTTCCCCTGATCTGCAGAGATGGGCTATCTGTATATCAGAATACCCGAATCTTTTGGCCTCCCGTATTGTTTCAGCGCTTATGTTTTTTAGCGCACAATTTTTAAAGCCCTTCTCAAAATCAACAAGCTGGGCAATATTGTTTAGGAACCAGGGATCTATCTTTGTAAAGCTAAAAATATCCTCTACGGTCCTGCCGATCTCAAAAGCATATTTTATATAGAATACCCTGTCCTGGTTTGGGATGGACAGCTTATCATTTAATAACTCTTCCCTGATATCATTTACTCCATCTGAACCGAGCCCATAACGGTCTATCTCAAGCGACCTTATGGATTTCTGCAGCGCTTCCTTAAATGTCCTCCCGATAGCCATGACCTCACCGACTGATTTCATCCTGGTCGTAAGTGAAGTATCTGTACCCACAAATTTCTCAAAGGCCCACCTGGGGAACTTGACCACGACATAGTCTATTGAGGGTTCAAAGCATGCCGGAGTCTTTTCGGTGATATCATTTGGTATCTCATCAAGGGTATACCCGACAGCAAGCTTTGTGGCTATCTTTGCTATGGGAAAACCGGTGGCCTTTGATGCCAACGCGCTGCTTCTTGACACCCTGGGATTCATCTCTATAACAGCCATCTTTCCGTCCTCCGGATTGATCGCAAACTGTATATTGGAACCGCCTGTCTCAACGCCTATCTCCCTTATGATATCAATAGATGCATTTCTCATTATCTGGTATTCAACATCAGTCAGTGTCTGTGCAGGCGCAACAGTTATGCTGTCACCGGTATGCACACCCATGGGATCAAAGTTCTCTATCGAACATACTATGACGACATTATCTTTTTTGTCCCTCATCACTTCCAGTTCATACTCTTTCCACCCTGCCACTGATTTTTCTACAAGTACCTGTGATACCGGTGAGAGGCCGATCCCCCCGGTGACTATCTCTGTAAATTCTTCCTTATTAAATGCTACTCCGCCGCCGAGTCCCCCGAGTGTAAATGAGGGCCTTACAACAAGCGGGAACTTGAGTTCTTCCGCAAACTGAAGAGCCTCAGCAAGGGTTTTTGCATAACCGCTGGGGGGCACATGGAGCCCTATATTTGCCATGGCCTCTTTGAACTTTTCCCTGTCTTCAGCCTTAATTATTACATCCACATCGGCCCCGATAAGCTCCACGCCGTATTTTTCAAGCACTCCATCCTGGGCAAGCATCACCGCAATATTGAGGCCTGTCTGGCCACCCAGTGTAGGGAGAAGCGCATCGGGCCTTTCCTTCTCTATTATCTTTGCGACAAACTCAGGCGAGAGAGGTTCTATATATGTCTTATCGGCAAAGTCGGGATCGGTCATTATCGTGGCCGGATTCGAATTTACAAGCACCACCCTATAGCCCTCTTCCTTCAGTACCTTGCATGCCTGAGTGCCGGAATAGTCGAATTCACAGGCCTGGCCAATTATTATTGGTCCCGAGCCTATCAGCATTATTGTTTTTAAGTCATCTCTTTTTGGCATAGATATTTTTACCCTGTCTATTAATCTTTTTTTATATTTAAACAAGTCCCTAATAAAATTCCCACTACCAGCTCCTGGGAGTCTGTCCTAATTCTTAAAGTCATCTATAAGTTTTGTAAATCTTTCAAAAATATACCTCGAGTCATGTGGTCCCGGACCAGCCTCGGGATGATGCTGCACCGTAAATGCAGATATGTCCGGATATTCTATCCCCTCTATGGTCTGGTCATTTAAGTTCAGGTGCGTCACCTTATAGGAAGTAATATTGATATCGTCAAGTGACCGCACATCTACCGAGAAACCATGATTCTGTGTCGTTACTTCTACTTCCTGGTTATCAAGGTTTTTTACCGGATGATTTGCCCCATGATGCCCGAATTTTAATTTATAAGTCCTGGCCCCCAGCGCAAGTGAGAGCAATTGATGTCCCAGGCATATCCCGAATATTGGCTTTTCCCCGATAATACCCCTGATATTTTCAATCGCATAGCTTACCGCAGCCGGATCCCCCGGACCATTTGACAGAAGTATCCCATCAGGGTTCATCCCGAGCATTTTCTCCGGAGGGGTATCCGCCGGCATCACAATAATATCAAATCCTGCAGAATCAAGGCACCTCAGTATGTTTAGCTTAATACCGAAATCATATGCGGCTATCCTGTATTTATGGTCCTTCTTTGATGGATTAAATGTATAGGGTTCGCTGCAGGTGACAAGATCGACAAGATTTCTTCCCTCCATATCCGGAAAACTATCAAGCTTTGATTTAAGCTCCGCATGGTCTGTGGTCTCTGTAGAGATCAGGCCCTTCATAGCTCCGCTCTCCCTTATATGCCTGGTAAGCTGCCTGGTATCGATCTCGGATATACCAATAATATTATACTGCCTTAAATAATCCTCCAGGCTCTTTCCGGCGCGCCAATTACTATAGTGATCAAGATACTCACGTACTATAAAACCCTTGACCTGGACTTTGGAGGATTCCACATCTTCGGGATTAACCCCGTAATTTCCGATCTGGGGATATGTCATAGTGACTATCTGCTCGCAATAGGAAGGATCGGTAAGAATCTCCTGGTATCCGGTCATGGAAGTATTAAAAACCACTTCTCCCGTGACTTCTCCATCACAACCGAAACCCTTTCCTTCAAATACTTTTCCGTCCTCCAGCATCAAAATCGCTTTCAAAATCCTACCCGCTTTCGTATTCTATTTTTCCATTACTTATGGTGTATTTTACCTGTCCAAATAATCTCTGGCCTATAAATGCAGAGTTGGTGCTTTTTGATCTAAAATCCCCTGCATTTACGGTAAACTCTTTGCCCGTATCTATCACTGTGATATCTGCAGTCCCGCCCACTTTTATGGTGCCGGCATCGATATCCAGTATCTCTGCCGGTCCGGTTCCCATTAGTTTTACAATCTTTATCAGCGGGATATCCTTTTCCCTGCATAGCTTTGTATAGCTTGCAGCAAAAAGTGTCTCCAGCCCGGTAGTGCCGAACTCTGCCAGTTTGAATGTCGTATTTTTCTCTGTATCAAGATGAGGGGCATGATCAGACACTATTGCATCTATCGTCCCGTCGGTCACCCCTTTTATCAGGGCTTCCTGGTCAGCAGCGCTTCTAATAGGGGGCTTGACCTTCAAGTTTGTATTAAAACTTTCAAGAAAGCTGTCATTAAAGAACAGGTGATGGGCCGTGACATCGCAGCTTATATCCACACCGTCTGCCTTTGCGGCTCTTATCATATCAACGGCACCTGATGTACTTATATGTGTGATATGTATCCTGGCCCCGGTTTTTTTGGCAAGTACTATATCCCTTCCGATCATCAAATCATCTGCAAGCGCCGGTATCCCCTCTAAACCGAGTTTAGTGGAATACTTTCCTTCATGGATCAGTCCGTATTTTGAGAAACTATAGACTTCCTCATGAAGTATGAGCGGCTTTTCAAACTGCCTTGAATACCTCATTATCTCATACATGAGTTTCTCATCGGTTACAGAATGGCCATCATCGGAAAAACCGACTGCTCCTGCTTCCGCCAGGAGTCCCATCTCCGTTATATCCCTGCCCTCAAGTCCCCTGGTCATTGCAGCCACAGGATAAATATTGCATCCTGTACCCGCGGCCTTTCCGATAATATAGCCTACAAGCGAAGGACTGTCTATTACAGGCTCTGTATTCGGCATGCAGGCAATCGATGTTATGCCTCCTGCCAGTGCGGCCTGTGTCCCCGTCGCAATGCTCTCCTTTTCTTCAAAACCGGGTTCCCTCAGGTGCACATGCATGTCAACAAGACCAGGTAGTATAGTATAGTCTTTAGCATCTATTTCAATTACTTCTTTTTCGTCAACTTTAATATTGTCTTTTATATCGACTATTCTGCCATCTTCGATATACAGATTAGCTTTATGTTCCTTGTTCTTAATTGTATCTATTATCAGGCCATTTTTTATTAGTATTTTATTTGTCTTTATCCCGTTCATATTTATACCCATCTTTATATCTATTTATATAGTCTCTTACCTTTATTTTTATCCATCTCTTCAAACTGTCCTTTTAGCACTCTTTAAAATGCTAT
Source organism: uncultured Actinomycetota bacterium (assembly GCA_964556035.1). Taxonomy (GTDB): domain Bacteria; phylum Actinomycetota; class Humimicrobiia; order Humimicrobiales; family Humimicrobiaceae; genus M55B120. The sequence continues at coordinate 1,807 of CAZKVA010000013.1, read as the reverse complement.
TTCTACTGCCCCCTTACCCTGGCAGTTAGCCTTAGATCAAATCTTACATATTGGCTCTAATTCATCTGCCATTTAAAACTCTAGCCCAACACCAGGTAAAGGAGTGCCATCCTGACAGCTACGCCGCTTGTGACCTGCTCCTCTATCAGTACCTTGTCCGAGGGACTCTTCCTCTCACCCATTACTTCATCACTTATTTCTATCCCCCTGTTTACAGGTCCCGGATGCATGACGACCGCCCCGTCTTTCATTCTCGCAAGCCTCTCCATATCCAGGCTCAAAAACCTGTTATACTCCCTGACAGAAGGATAAAACTTCCGGTCCTGCCTTTCAAACTGCATCCTCAACAGATACAGCACATCCACTTCTTCTATAATATCGTCTATGGAATGAAACACCTTAAACCCCGAATAATCCTCCGGAAGAAGCATCGTCGGTGCAACCAGGCTCACATCCATGCCCATCTTCTCAAATATCGTAATATCTGATCTTGCTACCCTGCTGTTCAGAAAATCTCCCGCAACAGCAACTTTTAGCCCTTCAAACTTTTCAAATCTCGACCTTATCGTATAAAGATCAAGAAGTGCCTGTGTGGGATGCTGATGCTTGCCATCCCCCGCATTTATTACAGGTACCTCAACAAAATTGTCGACTAGTTTGACTGTCCCGCTATCACTGTGGCGTATGACTATAAGGTCCACCTGCATCGCAAGTATGGTCCTTAAAGTGTCCATTATGGACTCGCCTTTCTTTAGGCTTGAAGAAGATGCGGCAAAGTTTATCATATCTGCGGAAAGCCTTTTGGCCGCAACCTCAAAAGAAGTCTTTGTCCTAGTGCTTGGCTCAAAAAAAAGGTTTACCACCGTCTTTCCCCTGAGTGTAGGTACTTTCTTTACTTCCCTTTTTGAAATATCTGTAAAAGAATCGGCAGTCTCCATTACTTTTAATATATCTTCAACAGAAAGGTCATCGACTTTTAGTATGCTCGTCTTATTTAGCATCTTCATCCTTCCCCACAAGTATTACACTATCTTCACCATCGGTTTCTTCTAACTTTACCTCCACCATCTCATTACGGGACGTCGGTAGATTCTTTCCAACATAATCGGCCCTTATGGGAAGCTCCCTGTGTCCCCTGTCTATAAGGACAACAAGCTGTATAGATCTCGGCCTGCCGAGATCTATGATCGCATCAAGGGCGGCCCTTATAGTCCTTCCTGTAAAAAGTACATCATCGACAAGGACCACATTTTTGCCTGTTACATCAAAGTCTATCTCGGTCTTTCCTATCTCGCTTTTTATCTTCTGGCCAAAATCATCCCTGTAAAGTGAGATATCAAGCATCCCGAACGGGACCTTGCTCTCCTCAAATTCCTCGATTTTAAAACCGATCCTCCTTGCAAGCGGAACACCCCTCTTCCGGAGACCGATGATCACCAGGTCACCGCTTCCCCTGTTCCTTTCAAGGATCTCATGGGATATTCTTTTTATAACCCTGTCCACATCAGCGGAGTTGAGTATTATTGCTTTTTCTATCATAGTTCACCACCAATCGAGTAGGAGGCTACTCATTATTTGGGTAGCCGTCCTCTCACATCACCGTACGTACCGTTCGGTATACGGCGATTCAATAAAATTAATGCACAAATAAATACCTCGTCATTATTGATTGAAAACCCAGTTTCTTTAAGTCCTCATTGGTAAATATCCTTGTAAGGATTGGACTACCTGCTATTCTCCAGTAGCCTTTTCTTGTGTTAGCAAATTCCCAAGCTTTGGATTTATCTATTCCTCTTTTAACCAGATT